>DATHFW010000152.1:0-2314 GCA_035317945.1 Steroidobacteraceae bacterium
TCGGCCTTGTACGGCAACTCATCGGGCGGCGTCATCGCGATTTTTACCGAGGACGCCAAGCCCGGCTATTCTCTCGGCGGCACGGCCGAGTACGGCTCGTTCAATACGCAGCGCTATGCTCTGAAGACGACGGGCGATGGCGGCCTCGTCAATTACGTGGTCGACGCATCGCACTTTCAAACCGACGGCTATCGTGTTCACAGCAATGCGGAGCGCAATCTCTTCAACGCGAAGGCGAGCGGGGCCTTGAGCGACACGTCGAAATTAACGGTGGTTGCCAACGCCGTGCAAACGCCGTTTATCCAAGATCCCTTGGGTCTTACGCGCGCGCAGCTCGCCGCCGATCCCACCCAGGCGGGCGTGAACGCCGTGACGTACAACACCCGCAAGTCGCTCGCGCAAGAACAATTGGGCGCGGTTTACGAAAATCACCTCAGCGCCGCCGATGATTTGTCCGCCAGCGTGTACACCGGACATCGTGCCACGACCCAGTTTCAAGCCATACCGCAGGCGACGCAACAGGCAGCGCCGCTTTATCCTGGAGGTGTGATTGATTTGGATCGGGCGTATTGGGGCGTCGATCTGCATATGACGGATCAGCGCATGCTTGGCGGCACGCCCTTGCTGCTCGTCGCCGGCGTGAACTACGACGATCTGGCGGAAGCGCGCAACGGGTATCTGAATTTCATCGGCTCGGAATTGGGCGTGCAAGGAGCGCTGCGCCGCGACGAGGCCAATCATGTGTACGATTTCGATCAGTATGTGCAAGCACAGTGGGACCCCGCGGCGCGCTGGCGAGTTGTCGCCGGAGTGCGCAACAGTCTGGTCGACGTGACTTCGCATGGACACCTGGCCGTGCTCGATGCTGCGAGTAGCGAGGTTCGATACTCAGCAGTCAATCCGGTCGCGGGAGTGACGTTTCGCGCAACCGACGCCATCAATTTTTATGGATCCTATGGCAAGGGATTCGAGACTCCGACCTTGAATGATCTGGCGTATCGCTCCGTGGATGGCAGTCTTCCCGGGCTGAATCTCGGACTGAAGCCGGCGCGCAGCAACAACTACGAAGCAGGCATCAAAACGGGCAATGCCCACGTGCGCGCCAATCTAGCGGCGTTCTACATTAAAACCGTCGATGAACTGGCGGTGCTGCAAAATTCCGGCGGACGCACCGTGAATCAAAATATCGGCGAGACCACCAGGCGGGGTTTGGAACTCGCAGCGGATGCGAACTGGGCCGGCGGATTCAGCGCTCGATTCGCTTATACCTATATCCGCGCGGTGGTGGCGCAGACGTATTTCACCTGCGTAGCGGCGCCGTGCAATCCGCTCACCAATCCGACCGGGCCGCCGCCCGCCAATTATTTGCCGGTGGCCGCAGGAAATTTCCTCCCTGCGGTTGCGCAGAATTCCGTGTACTTGGGGCTCACCTGGAATTATGGCCCGTTGGGCTTTTCGACCACCCTGGAGACGCTGGGGCGCGGAAAAATCTATGCCGATGACCGCAACACGGACGCGGCGGCAGGTTATTGGGTGGCGAATTGGCGTGCCGGGTTTGAACAGCAGTCAAAGCACTGGCGATTCAGCGAATTCGCCCGCATTGATAATCTCGCAAATAGAGCATATGTAGGTTCTGTGATCGTGAATGAAACGAATTCTCGGTTTTTCGAGCCCGCACCGGGCAGAACAGCCTATGTCATGTTCAATGCAGCCCTGCGGAATTAAGGCGGCGTTATGTGCACCAAACGCCCTGAACCGCGTTGAGTAGACAGGGTCTTATTGAACATGTCTTGGAAACAGCCGTGCGCGGCTGTGAGGTTAAGGAGAGGCATATGACTATCAAGGGCAAGGGCGTTATGTTAGCTGTGAGTGCGCTAGGACTGATTCTGGCGGGCGCAGGGCCGGCATTCGCGCAGCATAGCGGCGGCAGCGGTCACGGCGGCGGCGGCGGAGGCGGCGGCGCTCGTGGTGGTGGCGGTGGCGGAGGTCACTCCGTCGGGGGCGGCCGCGGCGGTGGCGGCGGCGCTCATTTCGCGGGACAGAGCCGCTTCTCAGGCGGCGGTCACGTTTCGGGAGGATATCGCGGCGGGGCCCCGGGCGGGTTTCGCGGCGGAGCCTACGCCGGCCACGGTGCCGGATTTGCCGGCCATGGCTACTCAACCGGCGGTTGGCGCGGGGGCGGCGGTTGGCACGGTGGCGGCGGCTGGCACGGCGGCGGTTGGCGCGGAGCCGGCTGGCGCGGCGGTTACTGGCACGGCGGCTTCTGGCCCCGAGCGTTTTACGGCGGCGGATTTTCGTGGTTCCTGCCCATCCT
>DATHFW010000153.1:0-4123 GCA_035317945.1 Steroidobacteraceae bacterium
TGCATGCGCCGTCGCCAGGGTCGGCGAGTTGGCGCCGCCGAGCGCAATCAATTGATCCAAGGTGGAATCCTGGTACCGTTTCCACCATTCCTGTGCCGGCCAGTCGCCGCCGCCCGCGGCCTCGAGACCCTCGAGCGGCGCTGAGTCGGTGAGGTGCACGGGCTCATGCTTCGAGGGCGATCCAGCGCAACCCACTGCCAATGCGAGAAGCGCCGCCGCCGCGACTCGCAGGACATTCACAGGGCCTGTTCCACAATCGGCGGCGCAGTCGCTTTGTCCAATTCCACGCCGAGGCGCTTGAGCAGAGAAATCATCTGAAGTTGATCGGTTTCCGGAAAATCCTTCAACATCTCACGCAAAGGAGCGAACAATTTGGGAAGCAGTTGGCGCACGAACGCCTCGCCTTCCTCCGTGATGCGCAGAACCATACGGCGCCGATCGTGAAGGCTCGAGACGCGCGTAATCAAACCGCGGCTCACCAGCGCATCGCTGATACGCGACATATTGGCGGGACTTTGCGAGGCGCGAACGCATAGGTCGCTGGGATGCGCGACGCCATTTGGCTGCGAGAACAGCGTGGTGAGCACGCGAAATTCCGCTTCCGCAAGACCGAAGGGCCTGATCTGCTGCTCGAACATCACCGCCAACTCACGTCCAACGTGCAACAACAGCCGGCACAGCAAAATGCTCGAGGCGGGCAATTCCGGCATGCGGGCTTTGAGGTTTTGTAGATTTGCCTCGACGAGCTGGAATTGCGATACGAAATTATTCATTTGCATACTAACTATTCAATAATATATATTTTACCAAGTGAATATCTATTGAGCAAATATCTGCCGGATTGTCGGCCGGGAACGGCGCGAAAGCCTTAGTATTCGGCGACCCCCTCTATTTGGCATGGCTGACCGATCAGCCAAAAACGGACCCTATGCGAAAATTCATCCTCGCCAGCTTCGTCTTGACCGCCGCGTGCTCTCCCAAGAGCGCGCCGCCGCCTCCGCCGCCACCTGAGGTTGCGGTCCTCACCTTGCGAACCCAGCCGGTGGTTATAGTCACCGAGCTCCCCGCCCGCACGACGGCATTTCGGGTCGCGGAAGTTCGTCCGCAGGTCAACGGTGTCATATTGAAGCGGCTGTTCGTCGAAGGAAGCCAGGTCAAAGCAGGTCAACAGCTCTACCAGATCGATCCGGCGCCGTTTCAGGCCAGCTATGAAAGTGCCCGGGCTGCGCTCGAGCACGCACAGGCTGCGGCCACATCGAGCCGGCTGCTGGCACAGCGCTACAAGCCCTTGAGCGAGGCGCGCGCCGTCAGTCAGCAGGACTACGACAACGCGGTGGCCGCGCAAGACCAGGCCGCCGCCGATGTGGCCTCGGCCAAGGCTGCGCTGGAGACGGCGCGCATCAATCTGGCCTATACGAGGATGTTTGCGCCCATTTCAGGGCGAACGGGACGTTCCTCGGTCACCGAGGGTGCGTTGGTAGGCGCGAATCAGGCAAACGCATTGGTGGTGATTCAACAGCTTGATCCGATCTACGTCGACGCCACGCAAGCGAGTACGGTGCTGTTGCATTTGCGGCGTGCGCTCTCGGAAGGACAACTTAAAAAGGCCGGTGACGGGCAAGCGGAGGCCAAATTGATTTTGGAGGATAGCTCGCCGTATCCCCTGACCGGCAAGCTGCAATTTACCGAAGTCACCGTAGATCCGGGCACGGGATCAGTGACGCTGCGGGCGGTCTTTCCCAATCCGCAAAGTATCTTGTTGCCCGGGATGTTCGTTCGCGAGCGATTGGAAGAAGGAGTCAACGAGCAAGGCGTGCTCGTCCCGCAGCGCGCCGTCGGCCACAACAGCCGAGGCGAGGCAACGGTCACGGTCGTCGGCGACGATAACAAGGCGGCAGTGCGCGTCGTCAATACCGACCGCGCCATTGGCGATCAATGGTTGGTGAGCGAGGGCGTGGCGCCGGGCGACAAGGTCATCATGGTCGGCATCCAAGCGGTGCACCCAGGCAGCGTGGTGCACGCTCATGAAGTGACGCCCGCTGAACTCAATACCGCCGCTGCGGCGCCTGCTGCTTCGCAGCCGCAGAAGTAATCTCGTGTCTGATTTTTTCATCGAACGGCCGATATTTGCCTGGGTTCTCGCCATCGTCATCATGCTCGGCGGCGCGCTGGCGATCAAAACCCTGCCGATCTCGCAGTACCCGAGCATTGCCCCGCCCGCCATTGCCATCAGCGTGGTCTATCCGGGCGCCTCGGCGGCCACGGTACAAAGCACCGTCGTGCAAGTGATCGAACAACAGCTGTCGGGCATCGACCATCTGCTGTATTTCTCGTCGGAGAGCGACAAAGACGGCAGCATGACCATCACGCTCAGTTTCGAGCAGGGAACGAATCCCGACATCGCCCAGGTTCAGGTGCAGAACAAGCTGCAGCTGGCGACGCCGTTGTTGCCGCCGGAAGTGCAGCTGCAAGGCATCCGCGTCGCGAAGTCGACGCGCAATTTCCTTCTGGTCATCGGGTTTTTCTCTGAAGACGATTCCCTGTCCAGCGGCGACATCGGTGATTTCATCGCATCGAATGTGCAGGACCCCTTGAGCCGCACGGCAGGGGTCGGCGACTATCAAGTATTCGGCGCCCAATATTCCATGCGAATTTGGCTCGATCCGGCCAAACTCAACAACTTCAACCTCACGCCGGTTGACGTCGCCGCTGCGATTCAGGCGCAAAACATACAAATTGCATCGGGCGAACTTGGAGGCCTTCCGCAAACCAAGGGACAGCAACTCAACGCCACCATCATCGGCCCGACCCGTCTGAATACGCCCGAGCAGTTCGGCGCCATGCTGCTCAAAGTCAATCCCGACGCTTCGCAAGTGCGCCTGCGCGATGTGGCCAGAATCGAACTCGGCAGCGAAAACTATCAGTTCAGCAATGTGCAATGGAATGGACATCCGGCCTCCGGCATCGCCGTGCGGCTCGCGACCGGGGCGAACGCGCTCGACGCCGCTGCCGCCATCCGGGCCACCATGGACAAACTCAAACCGACCCTTCCGCCCGGTTTGCAGGTGATCTATCCCAACGACAGCACGCCTTTCATTCGAATCTCGATCGAAGACGTCGTGAAAACCCTGTTCGAAGCGATCGGCCTGGTGTTTCTCGTTATGCTGCTGTTTTTGCAAAACCTGCGCGCGACCCTGATTCCCACCATCGCAGTACCCGTGGTGCTGCTCGGCACCTTTGGCGTGCTCAAGTTCTTCGGCTACTCGATCAATGTGCTGACCATGTTTGCCATGGTGCTGGCGATCGGACTTCTGGTCGATGATGCCATCGTCGTGGTGGAGAATGTCGAGCGTGTGATGGAGGAGGAGAACCTGTCTCCCAAGGAAGCCACCCGCAATTCCATGCATCAGATCACGGGTGCCTTGGTCGGAATCGCGATGGTGTTGTCGGCCGTGTTCCTGCCCATGGCATTTTTCGGCGGTTCCACGGGTGTCATCTATCGGCAGTTCTCCGTGACCATGGTATCGGCCATGACCCTGTCGGTGCTGGTGGCCCTGATTTTTACGCCGGCCTTGTGCGCCACCCTGCTGCGGCCCAAGAAGCAAGCGCGCACACAAACGGGCTTGTTTGGTTGGTTCAACAGAAACTTTGACCGCGCCAATCGGAAATACGAGGGCGGCGTGGTGCACGTGGTGCATCGCACCGGGCGTTACTTGTTGATTTTTGGGCTCATCGTCGTCCTGATGGCGGTTTTATTCATTCGGATCCCGAAGTCGTTTCTGCCGGATGAGGACCAAGGGATTATTTTTGCCCAGGTCACATCTCCGCCCGGCGCGACGCTGGAACGCACCCAAAAATCGCTTACGCAAGTGCGCGATTATTTTTTGACGCAGGAAAAAGACGCGGTCATGGGCGTGTTCACCGTGCCGGGCTTCAGCTTCGCGGCTCGCGGCCAGGCATCAGGCCTGGTCTTCATCCGCATGAAGGACTGGCGCGAGCGGCCCGGCAAAAAGAATCGCGTGCAAGCGGTGGCCGCGCGGGCCAATGCGGCGCTGGGCAAGATTTCGGATGCGCAGGCCTTCGCCTTCGCGCCGCCTGCCGCGCTCGAGTTGGGCAATGCGAC
>DATHFW010000154.1:0-16027 GCA_035317945.1 Steroidobacteraceae bacterium
CTCCTGTTTCTCGGGTGAATACGTCACGGGGGACGTGACGCCGGAGTATCTGGAACGCCTGCAGGGCGAGCGCTCCGACGAGGCTAAAGAGCAGCGTCGACAAGGCGCCGGTCGTGGACTCAAAGCCGTTCGGATTCTGTAAAAACCGGCGCCGGATCGATAACCGGCGCACGCGGAATGCTCAGACAGCCTCGTAGGTTCGGCACCCAGTTATGCGCCTATTGGTGATTGCAGCCCGCGACGACCACCGACTGCTGGTCCGAAAGCACGTTGAAATCGAATGGCCCGACGCGGCCATCGTGGAACACCGGCTGGGCGTGGAGCCGAAACTCGACGAGAATTTTGCCGCCGTCGGATTTGATGCGGTGATCATCGTCAGCGCGCCGCCAACGGCCGCCGCCGTCGATCTTGCGCTCGCCGAGGCAGCCAAGCCGGAATTCGCGCCGATCCTCCTGGTGCTGCTCGAGGATGCACCGCATCCTCTGCCTCCCGCCAAACCGGGCCTATATCGGCTGTACGGCCGCAAGATCGATCGCGATCAGCTCGTCAGAATGATAAGCACTGCATCCAACGAGCATCGAAAATCGCTGGCTATGCTGCGTGCCAAGCCGGAGTTCGAAAACCGCTATCGCTTCGGCACCGTGATGATCCGCGGTCATCGCTGCATTCGGCAGGTCGGCAGCGGCGGCATGTGCAAAATATATCTCGCTGAGAGCGAGCGCGCCGGTACTCTCGTGGTGCTGAAGGTCTTCAGCCAAGTGCCGGACGTATCCGAGCGGTTCGTCAGCTTCGATCGGTTCCTGCAGGAATACGAAATCGTTGCGGGCCTGAATCACAAGAATATCGTGCGCATCTATGATCTGGGCGTTGCCGATGACCATGCCTATATCGCCATGGAACACTTCCCCGCGGGCGATTTGCGCGAGAGGATGAAGCGGCCGCTCACGCCGGCGACGGCGGTGCGGTTTTTGGAGCAAATTGCCAGCGCGCTCGAGGCCATACACTCGGTGGGCGTGCTGCACCGGGATTTAAAGCCCGCCAACGTGATGCTGCGCCCCGACGGTACGGTCAGCTTGATCGACTTCGGACTGGCCAAGGCGAACGAAAATGATGTTTCCCTGACCGGCACGCGCGAAATCTTCGGCACCCCGTACTACATGAGCCCGGAACAAGGTCATGCGGAAATCACCGATGCGCGCAGCGATCTGTACAGCCTGGGCGTGGTGTTTTACGAAATGCTGATCGGCCGCAAACCCTTCAACGGTGCGACGGCCATGGAAGTGATCTACAAGCACAAGCGTGCCGAATTGCCGGAAATTGCGCCTGAGTTCGCAAGCTACGAAGGACTGCTGCGCAGCCTGTTGGCGAAATCACCCGCCAACCGATTTCAGTCGGCAGGAGCGCTGCTGACTGCCATTGCCGACTTGAAAGCTACCGCATGAATTCAAACTCAGTGGAGTTCGCGCATCCGTTGCTGAGCGCGCCGACTCCTGTCGCCTGGGTGGCGCATGCCTGCACCCTTCGCGACGTATTGCTGATCGATCATGCCAATTGCGAGAAGAAGGCAGCTTCGACCGCGCTGAGCTTGATGTTCGCCTATGCGGAAGATCTGGATCTGGCCGCCAAGATGTCGCGGCTGGCGCGCGAAGAGCTCAGGCATTATGAACAAGTCGCCAAAATGATGGGCGTCCTGAAAATAATACCGCAGCGCTTGGCGCCGGGCCGTTACGCAACGCGCCTGCGGCAACTGGTGTCGAGCGGCGAGCCGCAACGGGAGGTCGATCTGATGATTTGCGGCGCGCTCATCGAAGCGCGATCGTGCGAGCGTTTCGCGGCCCTCGGAGAGGCCATCGGTGCTCCCTTGAGCGACTTGTTTCGCGGCCTGCACCGGGCTGAGGCCCGGCATTACCAGGTTTACTTGGGGTTGGCCGGACGGGCAGCAGCGCGGGCGGGCGTGAATCTGGAGCAGAGAATTGCGGCATTTGCGGCGCTCGAGGCGCAGTTGATCACGAGCGAGGATGCCGTGTTTCGCTTTCACTCGGGCCCGCCGTCCGGGGGGTGACTAGGCGCGCGACAGCGTTTGCAGCTCAGGACCGTCCTCATCCCAGCGCAGCACGCTGCCCTGATCGTACCAATCCCCCAGAACGATGCGGGTGCGCGGCCTGCCGTCAACTTCCAGCGCGTGAATGGCGGGGCGGTGGGTATGTCCGTGCAATAGCGTGTAGGTTCCGGCGGCGCGCAGTGCGGTTGCGACACTGTCGGCATTGACGTCCGTAATGGCGTGCTCCATTGCCGCCGTATGCTCCTTGCTGCCGGCGCGCGCGGCACCGGCCAGCGCGCGGCGCGCATCAACTGACAGGGCGAGGAATTGCCGCTGCCAATCGGCATCCCTGACGGTGGCACGCAGCCGCTGGTAGGCACGATCGTCGGTGCACAATGCATCGCCGTGCATCACCAGCACCGCTTCGCCATGAAGCGTGACGATCAAGGGATCAGGCAGCAGCTGTGCGCCGCTCATGTCGCAGAACTGCCGTGACAGCAAGAAATCGCGATTGCCGTGCATGACGAAGCAGGGCACGCCGCTCGAGGTGAGGGTGCGCAATCCGGCGATGGCTGCCGACTGGGCCGGATCCGGCGCGTCATCGCCGATCCAAGACTCAAATAGATCGCCGAGAATGTACAGTGCCGCCGCGCTCCTGGCTTCCGATTGCAGAAAGCCTAAGAATTGCTCGACGATGAGCGGCCGGCTGGCGTCGATGTGCAAATCGGAGATGAAAAGCGTGGCCACGCTTGAAGTCCCAAGGGTACTTAAGGAACGCGTTCGATCCGCAGGATGACGATGGGCTTGAGCGGCGTCTCTTCCTTGATGGCTCCATGCGAGCCGGTGGCGACATTGCCGATGCGGTCGACCACCTCCATGCCGGAAATCACGCGCCCGAATACGGCATAACCCCAGCGGGTCTGTTGGGGGTCCAATGCCGCATTGTCGTTGATGTTCACATAGAACTGGGCATTGCCGCCGTGTGGTTCTTGAGTGCGTGCGAGTCCCACCGTGCCGCGTATATTGCTCAACCCATTACCCGATTCATTGGCGACTTTCACGGCAGCGGGTTTCGGTGTGTAGTCGGCATTGAAACCGCCGCCTTGGATGACAAAATTGGCGACGGCGCGATGAATGAGGGTGTTCGTATAGTGCCCCTGATCCACATACGCCAAGAAATGCGGAACCGTGAGCGGCGCACGTTCGGCATTCAGCTCAATCGTAAAATTGCCCATCGATGTGAACACTTGCACTTGCGGTGAGACAGTCGTGACCGATGGCTTGGCAGGAGTTTTTGAATCAGGCGAGGTGTCGGCCGCGGATGCGGGTGCCATGCCGGCGGCTGCCAGCAATCCAAGTATGAGTAATAGCTGTTTCATGCCTTAGATTCTACTCGAATAGGTACAATCTTGAGATGTCCTTGAACAATCCGACGCCCGTCATCACGCGCTTTGCGCCCAGTCCCACCGGTTCGCTGCACCTGGGTAACGCTCGGACTGCACTTTTCAGCCACCTTTGGGCCCGCAAGACCGGCGGAAAGTTCATTTTACGCATCGAGGACACCGACGCCGAACGCAGTCAAGCGCGCTTCCGGGATCAATTGATGGCCGACATGCGCTGGCTGGGCTTGGACTGGGACGAGGGGCCCGACGTCGGCGGCCCCTCGGCTCCCTATTCCCAGGCAGAGCGCGGCGAGTTCTATTGGGGTTTATTCGCGCAGTTGACTGTGCGCGATTTCGCCTACCCGTGCTACTGCACGGCTGAAGATTTGGAGCTGTCGCGAAAATTACAGCGTACCTCCGGCAAGCCGCCGCGGTATGCCGGCACGTGCCGAGGATTAACGACGGCGCAGCGCGCCGAGCGGGATGGCCGCGGTCTGAAGCCGACGCTGCGATTCGCGGTGCCCGGCGATTTGACCATTGAATTTACGGACGCGGTGCACGGGCCGCAGCGGTTTTCGTCCAATGACATCGGTGACTTCATCATTCGCCGCGAAGACGGCACGCCGGCGTTCTTTTTTTGCAACGCGGTCGATGATTCCGCCATGGGAGTTACGCAGGTATTGCGCGGCGATGATCATCTCACCAACACGCCGCGTCAAATCATGCTCTTGGAGGCCCTCGGCATGCGGTGTCCTGCCTACGGTCACGTCGGCCTGCTGGTGGGAGAGGACGGTGCGCCCTTGTCGAAGCGCCACGGCAGCGCCAGCGCTCACGAGTTTCGCGAACGCGGTTTTTTGAGCGCCGCAGTGCTCAACCACTTGTTTCGTCTCGGTCATGCAGGCGATGTCGACGGTTGGCTGTCCGCGGCCGACATGCCCGCACATTTCCGGCCCGAGCATCTGGGCCGGGCGCCGGCGCGCTTCGAGGAGTCCCAACTGATGCATTGGCAGAAGGAATCCCTGGAACGCATGTCCGCGGCGGAGATCCGCGCCTGGCTGGCTGCGGATGATTCGATGCAGTTCATCGAACTGGTGCGCCACAACGTCGTATTGCCTGCGGATGCGATACCTTGGCGCGCGGTGGTGCAGGGCGAACTGGCGCCGCTCGGCACGGAGGAGCAAAGGGTCGTTGCGGCAGCGGGTCCGGAATTTTTCGCCGCGGCCGCTCTCGCCTATGAGCAATCCAATGCCGACTTGAAGGCTCTCACCGCCATTCTCAAGGAGCGCACGGGCCGCAAGGGCGCAGATCTGTTCATGCCCTTGAGAGTGGCCTTGACGGGTCAAGTGCATGGTCCGGAACTCGCCTCGCTCCTGAAATTGATGTCGCCGGATACCGCGCGTCGACGGCTGCAATTGCATGCTCAAAATCCATAACTCGTTGAGCGGCGAAAAAGAGGAGTTCAGGCCTCTTCTTCCCAATAAAGTCCGCATGTACGTCTGCGGCATGACCAACTATGACTACATTCACGTCGGGCACGCGCGCATGCTGGTGGCATTCGACTTGGTGCAGCGCTACTTACGCTCGCTGGGCTACCAGGTTACCTACGTGCGCAATGTCACCGACATCGATGACAAGATCATCGAGCGCGCTGCTGCGAACGGCGAGAATTGGGCCGATCTGGCGCGGCGTTTCACGGTGGCGATGCACGAAGATTGTGCGACTCTGGGACTTCAAGCCCCCGATCTGGAGCCGCGCGCCACGGAATTCATCGCGCAGATCATTGCGATGATTGAAACTTTGATCGACAAAGGCTACGCGTACGCCGCCGACACCGGCGATGTGATGTATTCGGTACGCAAGTTCCCGAACTATGGCCGGCTGTCGGGCAAGAAAATTGACGATTTGCGCGCAGGCTCGCGGGTCCAAGTCGACGAGGCCAAGCACGATCCTCTCGATTTCGTCCTGTGGAAGCATGCGAAACCGGGAGAACCTTCATGGGCCTCGCCCTGGGGAGAAGGCCGCCCGGGCTGGCACATCGAGTGCTCAGCGATGTCCACCAGCTTGCTGGGCAGCTATTTCGACCTGCATGGCGGCGGCGAAGACTTGAAGTTTCCGCACCATGAAAACGAGATCGCGCAGTCGTGCGCGGCATGCGATTCGTCTTTCGTGCACATGTGGATGCACAACGGTTTCGTGCGGGTCAACGATGAGAAGATGTCGAAATCGCTGGGTAATTTCTTCACGGTTCGCGAAGTGCTGAAGACGTTGCGCGATCCTGAGGTTCTGCGCTTTTTCCTGCTCAGCAGCCATTACCGTGGACCGATCAATTATTCTGCTGCCCAGCTCGCCCAGGCCGACGAAACATTGTTGGGACTATACCGGGCGCTGAAGGACTCGCTGCCGTCCGGATCCGTCGATCCGGTGGAGGTCGCGCGATTTCGCGATGCCATGGACGATGATTTCAACACCCCGGGGGCGTTTGCGGTCATGCAAGGCGTGGCGCGCAACTTAAATCTCGCGAAAGCTGCGGGGGACGCGTCGAAAGCCGCCGTCGCCGCGGCCACGTTGCGCGCTCTGGGCGCGACGCTCGGCATTTTGCAACAAGATCCCGACACCTACTTGAAACGAAGCGCCGGTAACAAGGGCTTATCCGATGGAGAAGTGGAAGCGCTGCTGTCCTTGCGCCGCGAGGCGCGCGCAGCGAAGAACTTTGCCGAGTCGGACCGAATCCGGGAGCTACTGACGAAGGCGGGTATTTTGCTCGAGGACAAGCCGGGCGGCAGTACGGAATGGCGGCGCGCCTAGGCGCCGCCATTCGGGCACCGCTAGTCGTAACGGCGTGATGCGAAGATACCCACCGCGAGCCCGACCACCGCAGCGATCCCGATCACCTGCCAGGGATTGTCGCGAACGAAGGTATCGGTCCGCTGGCCGACTTGCTGCGCCTGGCCCCGTAGTTGCGTCGCGGTATCGTTCAGCGCGCTTTTGGCGGCCGCCAAGGCGATTTTTACCTTCGCGCGAACTTTTGCGATGTCGGGCGTGTCGACATCCTTCAATGCTCTGGTCAAATCCTCGACGTTATCCAGAAAATTGCGCACTTGACCATTGGCGTGATCGCTGACGCTTCGAGCGGTGTCCGATACTGATTGCATCTGCTGCTCCTCCGTCCTAGGCCCTGCGGCCCAGGCTCATCAAGAAAGTGACGACTGCGCCGATCAAGAACACAATGAACAGAATCTTGGCGATGCCGGCCGCGCCGACTGCGATTCCGCCAAAACCAAAGAATGCGGCGATCAACGCAATGACAAAAAATACCACGGCATAGTGAAGCATTTTCGCACCTCGAGTCCTGAAGCAGAAGTCTGCGGGTGGCGGAAGTATCTGGAAATGGGGTCGGAATTACAGTCGGTGAGGGACTTCGGTAGGCGTAGGACATACCCCACGGGATTCTGACCCATGAAGAGCATATTGATCGTGTACCACTCCATGACCGGCGGCACGCTGCAAATGGCGCAGGCCGCGGCGACCGGAGCTCGAAGCGAGCCGGATCTGCGGGTGTCGCTGCTCCGAGCAGCTGAGGCACAGGCGGAAGATGTGCTCGCGGCCGACGCCTACATATTCGCGACGCCGGAAAATCTTGCCGGGATCTCCGGAATGATGAAGGATTTTTTTGATCGCACGTACTACGCGGCGTTTGAGCGGATCAACGGCCGGGCGTTTCTCACCCTGATTTGCGCCGGCAGCGATGGACGCAATGCCGCGCAGCAAATAGAACGCATCGCCAGCGGGTGGCGCTTGAAGCGCATCGCCGATCCCTACATCGTGTGCACCAACGCGCAGACGCCGGAGCAGATCTTGGCGCCGAAAAGAATCGACGATGGGTGTCTGACGCGCTGTGAAGAGCTCGGCAAAACCTTGGCAAGCGGCCTTGTAATGGGAATCTTCTGACATCGCGATCAGGTGAATCCCCGATCCTAAAGTTCAGCCCGATCCCCGATGTTTGCCATCCGAGGAAACATTCATGGAGACTCATCTGTGGCGCGAAAATACAGCAAGGCGAGCCAGCGCAAAGTCGAAAAGGTCATGAAGGAGCGAAAGGCGGGCACGCTGCGCAGCGGCAGCTCAGGACCTGAGATTCAGGGGCTCTAGCCTACCGCGGGGTCACTTCCCGCATTATGCTAGGGCCCCATGGACGCACAAAATCATCTCTCATTCCTGCAGCTCCGCTCGCTCGCCAAGAAAAGCGGCGAGATGGAACTCTCCCTGGTCAGCACCTCGATACCGAAACCCGGCGCGGATGAGGTTATCGTGCGAATTGAGGCGGCGCCGATCAACCCATCGGACCTAGGTCTGCTCCTGGCGAACGCGGATTGGAGCCAAGCGAGGCTTTCCGGAACGGCGCAGCAGCCCATCGTCACCGCGATGCTCAGCGCTAACGCGGTGCAGGCCATGGCAGCGCGCATCGACCTCTCGATGCCGGTTGGCAACGAGGGTTCCGGCCTGGTCGTCGAGGGCGGAGCTTCGCAGCCCGCCCAAGCGCTGGTGGGCAAGACCGTGGCGGTGCTGGGCGGTGCGATGTATTCCCAATATCGATGCATCAAGGTCAATCAATGCCTGGCTTTGCCCGAGGGTGCGAGCGCCGCCGACGGTGCGTCCTGCTTCGTCAATCCCCTCACCGCACTGGGAATGATCGGCACCATGCGGCGCGAAGGCCATAAGGCGCTGGTGCATACGGCCGCCGCTTCGAACCTCGGACAAATGCTCAATCGGCTCTGCCTCTCTGAACATATCGGCCTGGTCAATATCGTCCGCAAAAAGGAACAGGAAGATGTTTTGCGGGCGGCCGGCGCGGTTCACGTGTGCCGCACGGACTCTGCGACGTTCCTCAAGGACCTGACTGACGCGTTGGTGGCGACCGGCGCCACGATCGGTTTCGACGCGATCGGCGGAGGTCCGCTGGCCGGTCAGATCCTGGGTTGCATGGAAGCAGCATTAAATCGAAGCGCCACGATTTACAGCCGTTACGGATCGGCGACTCACAAACAGGTGTACTTGTACGGCTCGCTCGACATGAGTCCGGCCGTGCTCAACCGCAACTATGGAATGGCCTGGGGCGTCGGCGGCTGGCTCTTGACGCCGTATATCGAGAAGATTGGACCGCTGGCATTTCAGGAATTGAAGGAGCGTGTGGCCCGGGAACTCAAAACGACTTTTGCCAGCCAGTACACGAAGGAAATTTCCCTCGCGGAAGCGCTGCAGCCCGATACCATCGCTGCCTATTCGCGGCGCGCCACCGGCGAAAAATATCTAGTCAATCCCAACAAGGGTCTTTAGAAAGCGCGGCGGGGTTCGCGCGCGCGCCACGGCCTCGAATCCGGAGCCCAGCTTGATGAGCTTAGGCTCGCTAAAGGCTGCGCCGAAGAACGACAAGCCGATCGGCAACCCGCGGAATAGCCCGGCAGGAACCGTAATGTGCGGATATCCCGCGATCGCGGCGGGCGAGGAACACCCGCCGCTGTCAGAGTCGCCGTTCACCGAATCGATCAGCCACGCGGGACCTGAAGTCAGCGTCACCATGGCGTCTAGTTTGTGCTCGGCCAGCACCGCGTCGATGCCATTGCTGCGCGTAGCTCTGAGGCATGCCGCACGGGCTTCCTGGTAGGCTTTTTCCGTGAGTGCGCCCTTGGCCTCGGCTTGCCGCAACAATTCCTGATCGAAAAGCGGCATCTCCGTGTCTTTATGTGCCTCATTAAATCGGATCAGTGCCGCGAGCGAGCGTACCGGGAATGTGGCCGGCAGCCGCTTGAGGTAAGCGTTCAAATCGGCCTTGAATTCGTACAGCAACACCTCCTGCTCGGGGCCGCCGGTCGAACCGTGCATCGGTAGATCCGCAGGGTCGACGATTACTGCACCGGCACCCTTGAGTGTGGCGATGCACGTATCGAGAAAGACGTTCAGGGGTGCGTTGTCAGCGAAGAATTTGCGCGCGATGCCCAGCCGGGCTCCTTTCAAGCCGTTCGGATCAACGTACCGAGCATAGTCAGTCTCGAAACGCTCACCGGCCGCGGCACTTGCAGGGTCCGCAGCATCGAGGCCCGACATGGCGCCGAGCATGACCGCAGCGTCGCGAACGCTGCGGGCCAACGGCCCGGCCGTATCTTGACTGTGCGAGATCGGTGCGATTCCACGCCGGCTGACCAGACCCACGGTGGGTTTCAAGCCAACAATGCCGTTGATCGACGCCGGACTGACGATTGACCCGTCGGTTTCAGTACCGACGGCAATCGCACACAAATTTGCCGAAACCGCGACAGCGGAACCGGAACTGGAACCAGAAGGCGTGCGATCGGTGGCATAAGGATTTCGACACTGGCCGCCGCGGCCGCTCCAGCCGCTTATACTGTGCGTCGAGCGGAAGTTGGCCC
The DNA here is from genome assembly GCA_035317945.1 of Steroidobacteraceae bacterium. Classification (GTDB taxonomy): domain Bacteria; phylum Pseudomonadota; class Gammaproteobacteria; order Steroidobacterales; family Steroidobacteraceae; genus Bog-1198. The sequence goes on from DATHFW010000154.1 coordinate 9,849, forward strand.
ATTCGCTCAAATTTGTTTTGCCCAAAATCACCGCGCCGGCAGCGCGCAGACGTTCCACCAGCGGCGCATCCTTGGGCGCATACCAGCCTTGCAGTGCCAGCGACCCGGCTGTCGACATCATATGATCGGAAGTCTCGACATTGTCTTTGATCAGAATCGGAACGCCGTGCAGCGGCCCGCGGGTACCGCGCGACTTGCGTTCCGCGTCGAGTTCGGCGGCAATGTCCAGCGCGCGGGGGTTGGTTTCGATCACCGCCCTTAAGTTAGGGCCGTGCCGGTCCAGCCGCTCAATCCGCGCGAGATAGTCTTGCGTCAGCTGCTGCGAAGTGAAGCGGCCCCCGGCAAAGGCGGCCGCGATATCCGCGAGCGATAACTCTTCGATTGACTCGGACGGTGGATGTGCCGGCGGACTCGAGGTGCTTGGCGAGGTCTCTGCGGCTCGGGCGGTTGCGGCAACAGCAGCCGCCGCCAAAAATTCGCGTCTATCCATCGGATGATTCCCACTTACGTTAGTTCTAGATCGCGCTCGGCCTGCAGGCTCTGCAAGTCGCGAGAAATGCCGGCCATCGCCAGCATACGGCCGCCGCGCCTGTATGTCACTGCGCAATCACGTGAGGTCAGCGAGCCATCGATCTCGATCGCGTCCCAGGTCTCCGCGTGCCCGACATAGTTGATGGTGATGTCGTAATGTTGGCTCCAAAAGAAGGGAACCGCGTCGAAGCGCTGTTGACGCCCCAGCATATTGAGTGCTGCGATCTGCCCTTGCCGCTGCGCAACCACCCAATGTTCAACGCGGATGCGATCGCCGGAATGCGGGTCGGGCCAGCGAGCGATGTCGCCGGCAGCGAAAATGCCCTTGGCGCTGGTTTCAAGATACTCATTGACGCGAACGCCGCGATCGATAGCCAGCCCGGCTTGCTCGGCAAGCGCGATGGCGGGGCGGACGCCGACGCCGAAAACCGTGAAATCGGCCTCGATGCTCGAGGCGTCGCTCAACGTGACACGCGAGCCGTCAATGCGGGCGACCGACGTGCCCAAATGAAACACGACGCCGTGCGAGGCGTGAAGGTCGCGAATGAACGTGCCGAGCTCGGTTCCCAGTACACGCTGAAAGGGAATGCTCGAGGGTCCGACCACATGCACCTCGATTCCACGCTGACGCAGCGAAGCCGCCACCTCGAGACCGATGAAGCTTGCGCCCACCACGACGACGCGTTTTGCCGACGCTGCCGCAGCCACGATAGCGCGCGAGTCATCGAAACTGCGCAGGTAGAACAGCCGCGCGCCGCCGGCGGCGGGAATATCCAGACGCACCGGATCGGCACCGGTCGCCAGCAACAGGGCGCCAAAATCAAGTTGCCGCCCGCCCGTCAGCATGACTCGGTGCTGTTGGGTGTCGATGGACTGCGCCTTGGCGCCGAGCACCAGCTCGATCCTGCGCTCCGCGTAATATTCCGAGCTGCGCAGCGGTATCCACTCAGCGGGCGCGGTGCCCGTCAAGAAGTCCTTGGAAAGATTCGGGCGGTCGTAGGGCGGCGAATCATCCGCACTGACGATGGTAATGCGAGCCGAATATCCCTCACGGCGCAGCATGTCCGCGGCCGCCAAACCCGCTGCGCCGCCCCCAATGATGGTCACGGATTCAGGGACTGGTTTTGCGCCGGCTGCGGAAGGCATTGCTCGCGGCGGCGTTTCAGGAATTCGCTCACGCACGAAGATTTTGTCGCCGATGCGTTCGACTCGCCAGCAGGCGATCGGGTCCAACGCCGGTGCTCGCAGCGCCGCGCCCGTGCGCAGGCTGAAGCAGGCGTGATGCAAGGGGCATCGAACCGTGTCGTCCACGACGAGTCCCGAGGCGAGTGCTCCGTGGTAATGCGTGCACTGGGCGCCCACCGCGTAATACGCGCTGCCGCGCCTGACCAGAATCGCGTCGTCGGAATCGACCCTTCCTAAAACAATCGAGCCGTCCGGGACATCATGAATGTCAATGCCGGCGCGAAAGTCCGGAAGTGTGGGGTTGTCCATTTTCCTGGCCGCTCTGCTATAAATCGATCCACATACTAGGTCAATACGCTGGGGCGCGGCCACTGGAACAAAGGGGAGGCAAAAAGGATGCGTAAGATCCGCACTTGCACACACTTGAACAGCGTCAGTAAGGTCACGCCATCCGGCAACGGCTGTGTGGAATGCCTGGCCACCGGCGATACCTGGGTGCATTTACGTCTGTGCCGGACGTGCGGCCACGTGGGATGCTGCGATGATTCGAAAAATCGCCACGCGCGCAAGCATGGCGCTGGGACGGGGCATGCAATTATTTCGTCCTTCGAACCGGGCGAGGATTGGAGCTACTGCTTCATCGATGTCATGGAAGTGATGCTGCCGTGAGGCCATCAACGGCGCTTAAGGGGCTTGGGTAATCGGTATAGAATTCGGACCAACATGTCAACGGGGAGTGCCCATGAAACGAACTAAACAGGTTTTTTGTGTCGCATTGGCCTTGCTTGCCGCCGCGGGCATGGCGAACGCCAGCAAATATTCAGACACGATTGCATTGTTCAAAAGTGCCGGCGAAAGCGCCGCGTTTTTTCAGAAAAGTTATGCGTATGCGGTGTTTCCCAACATTGGCGAGGCTGGGTTCATTGTGGGCGGAGCCTACGGCAAGGGCCATGTCTACGTGCAAGGCCAACTCACGGGTGATACGACGATGAAGCAGGTCAGCGTCGGATTTCAGGCCGGCGGCCAGGACTACAGCCAGATCATTTTCTTCCAGGACAAACGCGCGCTCGAACAATTCGAGTCCGGCAGCTTCGAGTTTTCAGCCGGGGCAAAAGCAGTCGCCGTTACCGCCGCCGCCAATGCGAGTGTGGGTACCAGCGGCGTCACTTCGGGCGCCAGCGGCGGCAAGCGCGACGCGACCACTGATGGCGTTTACAATGACGGAGTGGCGGTATTCACCATCGCCAAGGGCGGCTTGATTTATGCGGCTGCCCTGGCCGGGCAGAAATTTACGTATAAAGCTCGCGGCGCCGGCGCCGACTGACGGATTTCAGAAACGCTGATTGGGGGAGACGGGATGAAAACGCACCGGAAAAGCGCACGGCTGAGTGCGCTCATCAGCATGCCTCTGGGGTTTCTTTTGGCGGCCTTGGCAGGCGGCTCTCCGGTCGACGGCGCGCGAATTATCAATGCCGACGCAGAACCCGGCAATTGGCTCACCTATGGCCGCACTTACAGCGAGCAACGCTTCAGCCCGCTGGCTCGCATCAACGACAAGAATGCACAGAAGCTGGGCCTTGCCTGGTTTGCGGATCTCGACACCAACCGAGCTCAGGAAGCGACGCCCTTGATCGTGGATGGGGTGATGTACGTATCGACGGCATGGAGTCTGGTCAAAGCCTACGACGCGCGAACCGGCAGACTGCTCTGGGCCTATGACCCGCAGGTGCGTCGAGAGCTCGGCGTCAATGCCTGCTGTGATGTCGGCAATCGCGGAGTTGCCGCGTGGAACCATAAGATCTTCGTGGGTGCTTACGATGGGCGTCTGGTCGCGCTGGATGCCGCGACGGGATCGCCGGTCTGGAGCACGCAGACAGTGGATACGACCAAGCCCTACACGATCACGCAGGCACCGCGGGTCATCAACGGCCGGGTGATCATCGGCAACAGCGGCGGCGAATACGGCATGCGAGGCTACATCTCCGCCTATGACGCCGAAAGCGGCAAACTGGCATGGCGTTTTTTCACCGTTCCCGGGGATCCCTCGAAGCCCTTTGAAAATGCGGCGATGGAGCGTGCAGCCAAGACTTGGTCAGGTGAATGGTGGAAGCTCGGCGGTGGCGGTCCGGTGTGGGATGCGATCTCCTACGATCCGAAACTCAACTTGCTCTACTTTGGCGTGGGAAACGGCGTGCAATGGGCGCGCTCCGCACGCAGCGCCGGTAAGGGCGACAATCTCTATCTGGCCTCGATCGTGGCGTTGCATGCCGATACCGGCGAATACGCCTGGCACTACCAGGCCACGCCGGGCGAGGAGTGGGATTTTGACGCCGTTCAGCAGCTGGTCCTTGCCGACCTCAAGGTCGCGGGAAAGATGCGGCATGTGCTGATGCAGGCCAATAAGAATGGATTCTTCTACGTGCTGGATCGAAAAACCGGTGCGTTGATTTCCGCCAAGGCCATGGTGCCTCTCACTTGGGCCAGCGGCGTCGATCCAAAGAGCGGACGTCCCATTGAAAACCCGGACGCTCGCTATAGCGAAACCGGCAAGCCTTTTGATGTCAAACCCGGGCCCTTGGGTGCGCATAACTGGCAACCCATGGCTTTCAATCCAAAAACCGGTCTTGTCTACATTCCCGCGCAGCAGGTACCGCTCACCTTCCTGCCGTTGCCGAGCCTGCCCATCGCGCCGATCGGCTGGAATCTCGGCGTCGCGTTGGCGTCGCTGACCGCACAGGATGAAGGATTCTTGCTCGCTTGGGATCCCGCACATCAGCGTGAGGCGTGGCGTGTGGCGTACAAAGGTCCCTGGAACGGCGGTGTCGTGACCACCGCGGGCAACATCGTCGCGCAGGGGGACGCGGCTGGAAACTTCAATGTGTACCGCGCGGACAGCGGCGAGAAGCTGTGGTCCATGTTTGCCCAGTCGGGGATCATTGCCGCGCCCAGTACATTCGAGGTGGACGGCGAACAATACATTGCGGTACTAAGCGGCTGGGGCGGCAGTTATGCGTTGAGCGGCGGCAAGGCCGCCGCGATGTCCGGGAACTTGCGCAATGTCAGCCGCCTGCTGGTCTTCAAACTCGGCGGCACCGCGGTTCTGCCGGCTATTGGACCACGGGCATTCGTCATCAATCCACCGCCGGAGCCCACCGATGCGGCGTCCATCGCGCGCGGCGAACCGCTGTTCGATCAGTATTGCAGTGCATGCCACGGCGAGCATGCGGTGGGGGGCGGTGTGGTCTCCGATTTGCGCGCGTCGAATTTTCTAGCGATCGATTTCTTTTACAACATTGTCCTCGACGGTGCGCTCAAGGACGCTGGGATGGCTTCCTTCAAGAGCGCGCTCAGCCGTGATGATGTCACCGCGATTCGCAACTTCGTGATCCACCGCGCGAATCAAGACGGCAAAGCGACCGCGACGACTGCGACCCACTGACCCTGCGCTCAAAGGCACCGTAAGAAACACCTGACACGCATTCGGTGATTGTCAGGGATACCGCGGCTGCGCGAATCCTTTCAGTATCTGCGGAGCACAGGAGCGGCGGCGCTCGCTCCAAAAAGCGTAAATGTCTAAAAGGGGGACATACTAATGGGTCGCGGAATACTACTTTGGCTGCTGGGGGTTCCTCTTCCGATCATTCTCCTGCTCGCGATGTGTTCGCACAATTGAGGAGAGTATCGTGGAACAAATAATAACTGCGGGGGCGGCCGCTACGGCGGACCCATCTTTAGCTCACGGTAAATCTGCCGCTTCTTGGCCTTCCATCATTGCCGGCGCCTTTGTAGCAGCATCAGCCACGTTGATTCTCGTTACGCTGGGCTCAGGCATCGGACTGGCGTCGATTTCGCCCTGGCACAATCACGGGGTAACCGTGACGACTTTCGCGGTTAGCGGCGCCATATGGCTGATCCTGACACAGTGGATTTCAGCGGGACTGGGCGGCTACATCGCTGGAAGGCTGCGTACGCGATGGGTTGGAACTCATACCCATGAGGTTTTTTTCAGAGATACCGCGCATGGTTTCATTAGCTGGGCTGTGGCAACCGTCCTGCTTGCCGCGGTGCTGTCGAGTTCCCTCATGAGCGCCGCCGGCACTGCGGGGCGCGCTGTCGCCGATGTTGCTGCCGCGGGGACGCAAGGCGCGATGCAATCGGCGTATAGCGTCGATAAGCTCTTTCGGACGACAGGCGCTGCCGGCGGTGCGCCATCGGATCCGCGCGTGGAAACAGGGCATATCGTTGCCAATGCTCTTGTCGACGGCAATATTCCAGACGCGGATCGCGCCTACCTGGCCGATCAAGTTGCAGCACGCACCGGCATCTCGAAAGCGGACGCGCAATCTCGGGTCGATGGTTTCGCCGCCACCGTGATGCAGATGCAGGCGAAGCTGAAGTCGGATGCGGACGCAGCCAGAAAAGCCGCTGCGCGAACCTCGATCTTTCTTGCGTTGTCTATGTTG
>DATHFW010000155.1:0-14377 GCA_035317945.1 Steroidobacteraceae bacterium
TGTGAAGGACTGGATGGTCCGGGCGCCGAAACCCATTGTTCCTGAGCCACGGAAGATCGAGGTCGAAAGCGATCCGAGCACAGAAGTTGTCGAGAAATCTCCGGAGCCCTATTCGCCGCCGCTACCTCCTGTAACACCGACTCGTGCCGTTCAGCAAGTTGCCGGGGGACCCGGCGCCGGATTTCCGGAAACGGCAGACTTCTACCCGTCAGTTTCGATTCATTTGGAAGAAGAGGGCTTTTCCACCGTACGAGTGTGCGTCGACAAGACGGGCCGCCTTACTTCCGCGCCGACCACCGTGAAAGGCAGCGGCAGCACGCGACTTGATGAAGCGGCGCTCAAGCTGGCGCGAGCCGGGTCTGGGCATTATCGGGCGACGACCGAGGACGGTCAGGCAGTGAACTCCTGCTATCCCTTCGGGATTCGGTTTCAGCTGAAGAAATAACGCGCGGAGCCGACCAGAATGCCAATTCGAATAGCAAGGATCGAGGGCACCTAGCCCTTCATGAGTTGCTGAAACAGCGGCCCGAGAACTTTCACCAACGTCTTAGGGCTCGCCTTGGCGAGCGCCGGCAGAGCAATCATCTGCCGCATTGCCTGGAACCCTGCGACCAGCGACAACAGCACCGCCGCGCGCTGCGCTGCCAATTCACCGCCCAGCGCTGCCGCCAAGGTTTTCTGATAGTGCTTCTCAATCTGCTCGCGGCCGATCTGCGCCGCGCGCTCACTCGAGGCTGAACGCAGCATGATCTGAAATCCCTCCAGCGGAATCGCCTGGGTCCCGGTGATGCTCACCAGCGCCGCCGCGAACGCCTCACCCGGGTTCTTCGATTTCAGATTCTTCGGGCTCAATATAATCGGCTTCGCCATGATCGCGGCCACCACTTCCGCGAACAATCCTTCCTTCGAACCGAAGTAGCGGTTCACCAGCATGGCGGTAACACCCGCCCGTTGCGCTATCTCGCGCACGCCCGCGCCTTCATATCCTGACCGCACAAACGCCAGGCGCGCAGAAGCAAGGATGGCATCGCGGGTGGCGGCCGCATTGCGGCGCCGCACGGCTGGCTTGCTTCGGGTTTTCATATATGGCCTTAAATTGACATCGTGGCTTTCTGTCGCACTTCGAGTTAAAGTCTACAGCTGTATACTTACAACGACAAGACGCTTTAGCGCGCTTGCAGGGGTTGGCAATGGCGCAGACAGTGTTGGTCACAGGGGGCAGCGGCTTTGTCGCCGGTTGGTGCATCGTCGAGCTGCTGCGACGCGGCTATACCGTGCGCGCTACTTTGCGCAACCTCGCCAAGGAGCCAGCCGTGCGCACGGCCGTTGCATCAGTCACCGACGCCGGCGACACCTTGAGCTTCTATGCGGCCGATCTCACGGCAGATTCAGGGTGGGATGCCGCGATGGCCGGCTGCGACTTCGTGCTGCACGTGGCCTCGCCGTTGGGCACAGACGGCGAGAAGGATCCCGCGGCGCTGATCGCAGCGGCGCGCGACGGGACACTACGCGTACTGCGCGCCGCGGCCGATGCCGGCGTCCAGCGCGTGGTAATGACTTCCGCCGCGACCGCCGCCACGCCCCTCTTGAAGGGCCCCGACAGTGTCAGCGACGAAACTCAATGGTTTGATCCTAAAGAGACCATCGTGGGCGCGTACCGAATCTCGAAGCGCCTCGCCGAGCGAGCCGCATGGGACTTCATGCAGCAGCAGCGCGGTACGGCCTTCACCACTATTCTGCCCGGCGCGGTCTTCGGCCCGATCTTGAGCGCGGAAAACCTTGGCTCCGTGCAAGTCATCGGACGCCTGCTGCAAGGTCGCGTCGCCGGCAATCCCCGATTGGGCTTCGAGGTGGTCGACGTGCGCGATCTCGCCGATGTGCATATTCGCGCCATGACCTCGCAGCAGTCTTCGGGTGAGCGCTTCCTGGCGACCGGCGAGTTCTTGTGGATGGCCGACATCTCTCGCATTTTGCGTGAGCATCTTGGGGTAGCGGCCAACAAAGTACCCACCCGCGCCCTGCCCGACTTTGTACTTCGGCTAGTGTCGCTGTTTGATCCTGGGGTGCGTTTTCTGACGCCGAGCCTTGGGCGCAAGCATGTTCACAGCACAGCGAAAGCCCAGCGCGTGCTAGGGTGGCAATCAAGACCGGCCACAGAAGCCCTCGTTGACTGCGCCAAGAGCCTCATTGCCAGCAAGTCAGTCTGATACTGCACCGCGCCGCCGGACATCGCGCCTGCTGCAGTGGACTGGTATCGCGCTCGCGCTGCTGATCGCGATGCTCTGCGCAGTTATCTTCTCCGGATGGACCGCCTTCGGCGCAAAACCAAAAGGCGAACGATTGGCGCGCGCACAGCAATCGCCGCAGTGGCATGACGGTCAATTCAAAGATCCGCAGACCATTTGGATCGATACTCGTCGTGCGCTGCTGCATTTTACCTTCGGTAAGTCCGGGCCGCACGCTACGCCCGATGCAGCCGTTCCGCTCGTCCATACAAGCGCCGCCGCGTTCGCCGGCGCACCGCAGTCGGGTCTGCGCGTCACCTGGTTCGGTCACTCCTCCACGCTGCTCGAAATCGATGGCAGCAAAATACTCATCGATCCTTTCTGGAGCGAGCGCGCCTCACCGTTTGCCTGGTCGGGACCTAAGCGCTGGTATCCGCCGCCAATTGCCTTGAGCGATCTGCCGCCGATCGATGTCGTGCTCATTTCCCACGATCACTACGATCATCTGGACTACGCCAGCATCGCCGCCATGAGGTCCTGGCACAACGTGTTCGTCGTACCACTGGGCATCGGCGCGCACCTGTCGCGATGGGGAATTCCCAACGAGCGCATCATCGAACTTGACTGGTGGCAATCCACGCGCCAGGGCAATATCGAACTGGTCGCGACGCCCGCCCGCCACTCCTCTGGGCGATTGTCACCCAACAGCGACCACACTCTGTGGGCCGGCTTCGCCATCATCGGCGATAAGCATCGCGCTTGGTACTCAGGCGACACCAGCTACCAGAAGGATCTGCCCAACATCGGCGCGCGCCTCGGACCCTTCGACGTCACGCTGATCGAGGCCGGCCAATACGATGCCGATTGGGCCGACAATCACTTAGGCCCCGAGCTCGCCGTCCAAGCTCATATCCAAGTACGGGGCCGCGCCATGATTCCCGTGCATTGGGGGCTGATCAAGCTGGCGCAACATACTTGGACTGAGCCCGTCGAACGTGTGCGCGCGGCGGCTCGCTGCCGCGACGTCGAAGTCCTCGCGCCGCGTCCCGGCGAGAGCATCGAACCGACGCAGCACCCCGTGATTCCGCAGTGGTGGCCGGACTTGCAGTGGGCTTCCGCCAGCGCACGCCCGGTACTCTCCACTCTCAATGGCGATCCCGCCGAGCGCGTCACGCTCGATGCATGCTCTACGCACGATACTGACCTTAAAGAGGCGCTGGAGGCTGGAACAAGTAGAGTCGCGGTCGATTAGACTCCCATTATCTTGAGGCCGTGGGCTTGTGCGGCGAGAGCCAACGCTTTGTCGTGAGTAGCCATGACTGGATCGGCGCCAAGCGCGTCCTTCCAAAGGAGCGCGGAAGCCAGATGAATCGCATCGAGCGTGCCAAGTTCTGTGGGCATGGGCTGGGCGGCGCGGTCGAGTACGCTGCCATCAATCTCCACGAGTTCTAAGGAGTCAATGAGCGCAAGAATCGTCGCGCGTCGTCTTGCGACTTCAATGTCGGAAAGATTCACGCGTAGCCGCACGCGATCCAAGGTGCGCAGACTCTCGGTCGTCACCAACGCGCTCGACACACCTCGCTCAATATCGCGCCACTCGGGCAGTGCATTCGGCTGTCCAAGTGCCACGCGCAGCAGTACCGACGAGTCGACGTAGGCGATCATCGATGGCTTTGACGCTCTTCAAGCAATAGTTCGAGCACGTCGATTTTGAGTTGCGCGGGTTTTGGCAAAGCGACTTTGTTCGGCGCCGGCGATCCGCTTGCGGGTTTACGGATCCGAATGCCGGGCCGCTCGCGCAACGGCACGATCTGCGCAATCGCTGTGTTTCGATCGAGTACAACAAATGATTCACCGCCCTGCACGGCGCGCAGAAATTCACTGAGTTTCGCCTTGAGTTCGGCAATGCGTACTTGTTTCATGACTATATATGACCATAAGTAGTCATACGAGTCAAATAGCGAATAGCAGTACGTGAACGCGGGGGAACAGTGGTTCCGACAAGGCAAAGGCGCTCGCGGATCAGTACTGGCGGGATTACGGCGCGCAGAAGTCACCGACTTGCCGATTTAATCTGCCAACAAATGCGTCGCGGTCGATGGAAGCTCTTTCAGGACTGCACTCTGCAGCGCGGCTGCCTTGATATTCACTTCCTGAGACGTAAAGCCGCTCAATACCATGGTGAGGGCGTTGATGGTGACGCAGACGTCTCGCGTGGATTGCGCCAAATCGTACTTTGCGTGTTGATCTGCGTCCGTTGCGGACTGTGAGGCTCGGTCGCGATGGGCGTAGATGTAGATCCAGACGCGGTGATCTGTTGAGGCTGCTGGGCCACTGGTTTTGTGCAGCGAGATCGGGCCGTCGGCGTCAAAGATCGTCTGGATGGGGCCCAGCGATTCGCGCTCACCGTCGCAAAACGCTGCGTTGGTGGACACATTCAATTGACCATGGTTGACCGCCGCGCGTATGTTGCGATCGGCGGCGAAGGTCAGCCGAACGACGTCGCTATGCGTTGCGATGGCTTCGTTGAACACGGGGTCATTCAATTGAGCAGGATCGGTGCGCTCGGCGGTTTCAAAACGCAGCAACATGTGGCCCAAGTAGGCACAGCCGGCTAGGCCTAAGAATAAAGCGACTGCGAAGACAGACCAGGATTTAGATATTAGGGCGATCCTCCGAAATGATGGGCCGCTGGGTTCCGCCTTTTCGACACAGTAGGCTCGACAATGATTGACGCCACCGACCCAAGTCGCAGAACCCGAAATACGGATCGTCACCATGGTAGTGATGTGCGGCATGCACGCCTGAGGACGTATTAAGGTAACTTGTAGCGGTGGGTGCGTCGGTCGCGTACTCGCGTTGCACACGGTGTCTCTTATTGACCGTGGCAACCTACCGAGCGCAGACTCGATGCGCGCGCGGACCTCGGCAGCCTCGAAGCGTCGCATGCGAGAATGAGGCACGGAATCGGGAGAATAGAAAATGAATCGTGTCAAAGCGGCGGCCATTTTCAGCATTCTCGCTTCGCCACTGGCCGTACCGATTACTCTGAGCATCGCAAACGGTCAAGAAACTGCGGGCGCGACGCACGAGCACCATGTCGGCGTGGCGTGCGACGATGTACCGCCTGGCGAGAAGAGGCCGGACTTCGGTTGCTTCAATGTCGCTTCGGAAAAAGGCCTGCAATTCCCGAAGCGGCAGGTGTACTGGCATATCCGGACTTTTGCAAACCGTGCTGCAGCAGATGCAGCCAAGAGCGCAACCGGGATCGTCGTTGAAGAGGACGGTCGAGTGTGGCTGTCGGAATTCGGCTCACGCAACCTCATCGTCAAAGGCGGGCAACCGGTCGCCACCGTAGGTCCTCTGCAGCTGCCTGCCGCGAAGTCATTCACCGCAGTTCTCTCATATGCAGTGATGCGCCCGGGCGACCGCTCGAGAGTCCACACGCACCCGGGGCCCGAAGGGTGGTACATGATCGTGGGCGAGCAGTGTTTGGAGACTCCTGCCGGCGCCAACAGGGCGAAAACCGGAGGGACGCTGACCGTGCCGCCGAACGTACCGATGGAGCTCAGCATCACAGGTACTGAGGTCCGAAAATCGCTGGTTCTGGTGATCCATGATTCGTCTCAGGCACGCGGAATAGTCTCGCAGTGGCGGCCGCCAGGTGCATGTCGTCAGTAAGGTCACCTGAGCCTTGCGGCGTTGCCCGCCGTACTTTCCGGCTCTGAGGTTCATTGTATGAGCTTGACAATTTACGAGGCCGCCGGCGGGCGCCAAGCTTTCATCGCGCTAGCGCATGCGTGGCACGCTCGATGCCTTGCTGACCCAATCGTGAGCCACGCCTTCTCGCACGGTTATCACCCACAACACTCCGAGCGCTTGGCGGCCTATTGGGCGGAGGCGCTCGGTGGACCGTCCGACTACACCGCATCGATGGGAAATCAGTCCGGAGTAAGCAATGTCGGCCTATCCGGAGTCGCACGAGAAGGTTCCGGTTGGTCTGGCTCTTGGACGGTGGTCCTGGGACGGTCCAGTGTGAGCTCGCAACTCGCTCCGCGGGCGGCCCGATAATGCAGGCGGAGGCTACTTCGCCTCGGCCACCCACTTCAAAGTCGCCAGCCAGAGATCGTGTCCGCGGTGCATGAGCGTCTCATCACTCTTGCGAAGGCCCGCCGCATCCTTTCCAACGCCGGCCTCATCCATTACGACATGGCACATGGCGCCCCGAGGCTCCAGATACCAGGAGTGATAGAAGCTCGGCTTGGCTCCCGGCACGTAGCCGTACCATCCCAGGCGCTGGTTCAATACGTACTCGTGCACTTTGCTTTCGATCGCCAAGCCGAACGTGGTCCACCGGAACACCGTGCCGTCCCGGAGCACCGGATCCCCGCCCTGGATTTCGACATCCTTGGAGTTGGGGTACCAGCTCGGCCACCGGCTCGCTTCGATGATATGTGGCCAGACCCGCTCACAAGACGCATTGATGATCAGTTCATTGTGAGCGAACAGGTCGGCCTTCTCCGGCTCGAAGCCTGTGGGCCAGTGGATGTCCGGGGATCGACGGGCAAGATCGTCTTTCATTGACATGACTTTGTACCCTTGCGAATGATCAAGTGCGTGGGAGGCCTGTGCGCCCGCACCAGCGAGCCCGAAGACCAGCAGGGAGGCCGCGGCAATGTGGTTCATGCGCGTTGCCTTTGGATGAGCGTTGTAATGGCCTGATCGATGCTGGTGGAACCCTTGCGGGCGTGTGCGCCGCGCTCTGCAAAGTCGATCCAGCCAGCGTTAAATCCCTCGACCATTTGTATGCGGGGGGTGGGATTCTTCATGCCTTGGGCACGGAAGATCGATTCCCACTGTTCTCGCGGCACGACCTCGGCACGCACCGGCGTCCCTAACGCTTTGGCGAATGCTGCGGCCAGAGCATTCGGCGAGACCCGCTGCGGGCCCTCGAGCTCGACTACACGCTTGCCTTCCCACCGCTCTTGCAGCACCGCTGCAGCGGCGCGACCGACGTCGTCGGCCGAGACCATCGGCACAGCACGGTCGAGCGGTTGAAGGTAACTCTGGATAAGCCCGCTCTTCGCTGAATCGATGTCCCACGCGGCGTTTTCCATGAACCAGGCCGCACGCAGGAATGTCACCGGCATCGGGAGAGTCCCGAAGACATCCTCCATCCGGCCGAGCACATTCAGCAGGTTCGGTTGCGGTGCGTCTGCACCGACGGTCGATAACGCCACCACTCTCGCGGGTTTCGCGCGCGCAAGAGCCTCGCGCAGTGGGTTAATGAAGGCCATGGCTTCGGGAAAGCCGGGCTCCGGGTCGAACACTGGAGGCACCATCGCGAAGACACCGGCCGTGCCGGCGAATGCCGCTGCGAGTGCCTCCGTATCTGATAGATCGGCTACGGCAATGTCGCAGCCCAACTGTGCCCAGGGGCCACTCCTGCTGCGATCTCTGACTACCGCCCGGACAGGCTGATCGGCGGAAAGAAGGCTGCGGGCCACCGCTGCCCCAACTTTTCCGGTAATGCCGGTAACTGCAAACATAATAAGCGCTCCTTTTCAGTGAATCGCCGCTGGCGACGTGGCGGTACTATCCCACCGCTGCATTCGTGCTTAAATAGCGTTTATGTGAGTACAGTCGTGATAAAACGGCAGGAATCTATATGGCTTTCGACGGCAAATTGCTCTCCGGCGTGACGCTGCTCATAGCGGTGGTTGAGGCAGGGACCATCGCGAGAGCTGCCGAAGCACTCGGGCTATCCCCCTCCGGAGTGAGCCGCGCCCTCTCGCGCCTCGAGCAGCGCGTGGGCGCACGGCTCCTGGCGCGAACCACTCGGTCACTTTCATTGACCGATGAAGGCCGGCGCTTCTACGAGCAGGTCGGGCCGCATCTAGCCGGCATCGAGGAGGCCGCCATCGAGGCCGCCGGTTCCGCCAGCAAAGTGCGGGGACGATTGCGCGTCAATATCGATCCATTCTTTTCCAGAATCGTTTTATCCCGGCATCTAGCTGCATTCCTGGCGCGCTATCCGGATCTTTCCGTCGAGCTGATCATGCGCGATTCCGTCGGCGATCTGGTCGCGGACGGGTTTGACCTGGCGTTGCGCTTCGGCGAGCCGCCGGTTGGATCGTTCGTGGCCCGAAAGCTGATCGAGACGCGGGTACTGACCGTGGCCTCGCCTTCCTACATCAAAGCTCATGGAAAGCCGCGGCACCCCAAAGAGATCGAAGAGCGCGACTGCATCGACTTCTACGATGCGGCCAACGCGCGGCCTTACGATTGGGAAATGAGACGCAAGAAAGAGGTCCTGCCGCTGCGGGTCAAGGCGCGTCTCCTGGTGTCGGACTCGGGAACGTTGATCGGCGCCTGCGAGGCAGGTGCCGGCATCTGTCAGGTGCTGGAAATCGGCTGCGCGGAGCTTCTGCGCGGTGGCCGGCTGGTCGAGCTATTTCCGGATTGGTCGGACGAGCGGTTTCCTCTTTACGCGGTCTATCCCTCGCGGCTGCACCGCGCTGCGAAGGTCCGGGCATTCATTGAGTTCTGCCTAGAAATCATGGGCGGGAATCAGAAGGCAGCTCCAAGGAAGGCTCAGTGAATCTCACGGAACCCCAGTGACGCATCATCACCGACATAAGCAACAAGAGGCGCAGGGCGGTGCTCACTGTTTCAATCTCGTCAAGTTGGCGATAAAAGACCGTACCCATATCGTCCCGCCATCATTCGAATACGACTCCTCGTATTGGTGCGAATCCGGCTTGATGTCGGACCACATGGCCCTCACCAGGATCGTCTTGTCATTCACGGTGTCCTGACCAATCAGCACGACTCGGCCGTCCTTGAATTCACCGACATTCGACGACAGTGTCCCGGCCTTGCTGTTCGCGAACGACTGGCTCCACTGGTGCGCGCTCGGGTTGTACAGGAAGAGCGTGAGGCCTTCCCAGTGGCCTTTCGGCCCATCCGCTTCGATCTCCTCCAGTTCCGCCTTGCCATCCCACACCTTGCGCACGGTCACAGTTCCATTCAGTTCAACGGATTCCGAACTGCTCGCAAATGGATCAAGAATTCGCTTGATGTGGGTGTGCCACACGCCAATGTTGAAATCAAAGTCGTGTTGCCCGTCGTGCACCGCGGGTATCGGCATGAGTGTCTGCGAAAGGCCGACGCAGGGATAAGAAACACAAATGATTGCGGCCAATCCCATGCCGACCGCTGTCTGCATCAAGTGATTCAAGTTCTTCTCCTAGAGATTGATAATGAGTGTCGCCGTGCTTATTCAAAGTCAGCGTACCCCCTTAAGGTGTTCTGTAAGCGGCCCATACAAAAGGGTCACTTTGTAAAAATATGGGTGGGCCACTTTATCGAGGCAGCAGCGGGTCGAGTCCGTCCTTAATCTCACGTCAGCGCCTTACGACACGCTCGATATACGCAGCCAGCATCGTCCGCATTTGCGCAACGAGCGGCTGCCCGCCATCCTCTTGCTCTTTAGCCAGCATCGGCACGAGCTTCAAAACATGGCCAATCAAGGCGGCAGCCTCGGCAGCGGCCTTCTCGCGCAGCTTGGGATTGGCGGCGCGCAGGATTGCGGCGATTTGGCGGCGGGTGGCGCCGCGAAGCGATTTGCGGCGCTCGACGATGCCGGAGACGGAACCCGAAAGCGCGGCCGTAGAGTCACGGTCCGAGCGGACATCCAGCATTAGGTCGATGAGTCTGTCTGCCAGGCGCTGTGGCGATAATCCCGGTGCGCGCTTTGCGAGATCCTCGAGCATTGACGCTACGCGCTCCACGTAGCGAGCGAACAGCGCTTCGGCGAGCACCTCCTTGGACGGAAAGAATTGATACAACGAGCCGATCGATGCGCCCGCGCGCTTTGCGATTTGCGTCATGGTAGTCGCTTCATAGCCATGTTCCGCAAACAATGCGGCACCCGCGTCCAGCAGTTCTGCCACGCGCTGCACACCGCGGGCGCGTTTGGGCGCTTTGGCTACGGTCGCTTCGGTTGACATTTGTGAGGAATCCTCATAAAATTATATTTATGAGTCTCCCTCATAAATAGCTTCTGCACAAGGCCCGCGGCTGTGCCCGTGCCCCCTCACCCTTGGAGTCCCGATCATGATCGAACTCGATCCCCGAACTTCTGCGCTCGTGCTAGTTGACCTACAAAAGGGCATTCTCGGCTACTCGCTTACGCCCGTCACGGGTCAAGAGTTGCTGGTGCGCGGTCAGGTCTTGGCCGAGCGCTTTCGCAGCGCAAAGGCAACCGTCGTGCTGGTCAACGTCGCCTTCTCGCCGGACGGCGCCGACATGCTGCGCCAACCGGTCGACCAGGCATCGCCGATCCCTGCGGGTGGCTTCCCGGCCGGCTGGAGCGAATTCCCACCAGGCCTGATGCAATCAGGTGACCTGCAAATTACGAAACGACAATGGGGCGCGTTCCACGGCACCGAGTTGGATCTGCAGCTGCGTCGACGCGGTATCCGCACGGTCGTACTGGGCGGGGTCGCGACCCAGATTGGCGTGGAATCGACGGCACGCCAAGCCTACGAGCACGGTTACGAGCTGCTAATCGTCAAGGACGCGACAACCAGTTCTGACGCCGAGGGCCACGAAATGTCGATGAAGCACATCATGCCCCGACTCGGCCGCATCGTTCAAAGCAGCGACATCGCGCTGACTCGCACCTAGAGTCGCATCGAGCGAACCCGAGTCTTTAAACAACATGATGGATCAGCCGAGCGAGCGAACCGCATTTACCTTACGCGACACCGGGGCTGCGCTGAAGTGGACTATTCTGCTTCTGGTATCGCTCGCCTTCATTGTGCCGCTCGAGCTGATGCACCTCCCCGCGGCCCTGCTTCTGGGCGCGATGGCGGCGGCGATTCTGGTCGCGGTGTTCGACGGCAAGCTCGCGGTGCCGCACTGGCCCTTTGTCCTCGCGCAAGGACTGATCGGCTGCCTGGTGGCGCGCAGCATCGGTCCCGCAATCCTAGTGACGATGGCCCATCAATGGCCGCTGTTTCTCGCCGGTGTTTGCTCGGTGCTGTTCATCAGTACCTCGCTAGGCGCGCTGCTCGCGCGCTGGAAGGTATTGCCGGGAACGACGGCGGTCTGGGGCTCGTCGCCCGGTGCAGCCACGGTCATGGTGTTGATGTCCGAAGGCTTCGGCGGCGACCCACGGCTCGTCGCCTACATGCAGTTTCTGCGCGTGATTCTCGTGGCTCTCGTGGCCTCACTCGTTGCACGCTTCTGGGTCGCGCCCGGCGGCCTCGCGACAGCCGCGATCGACTGGTTTCCGGCGGTCGCTGCCGGGCCCTTGTGGGAAACGATGGCGGTCGCCGTGTTCGGCGCGATCGCCGGCGCCAAATCCAGGATACCCGCCGGCGCACTGCTCGTCCCGCTCTTCGCCGGCGTTGCGCTCTCCTGCACCCACGCCATGACGATCACCCTGCCGCCCTGGCTGATGGCCGGCTGCTACGCGTTGGTCGGCTGGTCCATCGGCCTGCGCTTCTCGCGCGAGATCATGATCTACGCCGCGCGCGTATTCCCGAAGATCGCTGCCTCGACTGTGACGCTGATCGCGCTGTGCGGCGGTTTGGCAGTGCTGCTGCACCTCATCGTCGGCACCGACCCGCTGACTGCCTACCTTGCCACCAGTCCCGGCGGCGCTGATTCGGTCGCGATCATTGCGGCCTCTTCCAAAGTCGATGTGCCATTCGTGATGGCCATGCAGATGGCGCGGTTCATTCTCGTGTTACTCGTGGGACCATCATTGGCGAAAGCAGTGGCACGCTGGACGAAGAGTTGATCGCTAGTTGCTACGTTGATTCGTAACGGGTCGAGAGTTCTCGTTCAGCGTACCGCCACAGCCGGACGAATAGCCTTCATCAATTTCGCCTCAATGCGGCGTCACGCGATCCGCTGAACCCATTGGCTCCGCCAGGCCGGCGCCTCGAAGGGATCGGAGAAATACTGTGTCTCGTGCACGACCTTACCGTTGCGGAACTCCATAATGCTCACTGTGTATGCGGGTCGCCCCTGGTAGGTGATTGTGTATTCCGTGATCCAGAGATCACCTTTTCCGATAATTCGCTTGACGTCGAAACCCGACGGTTTGCCTGGATGATGACTCCGCAAGGCCTGCAAATTGCTTCGCCCCAGGATTCGTTCACCAGACTGAGGATAATCACAAATCGCATCGTCATCGTAAATATCGTGTTCCGCGCTGGCATCGCCGGCTGCCGACGCGTGCCAGTGCGTATTCAGGGCTTCACGTATTTGTTCCTCTTGCATGGACTGCTCCAACTGCGGTTTGGGAGATTCACCGGGCCGGCTCAGTCAATGCACCATTTCCCGATTGTTTTGTAGGCTTTTTCGGACAGTCAATCGCGCAGCCCGCTCAGCGTGCGCATCATCGCCAGCGTCTAACAAAGCACCGCGGCGCACCATTCCAAACAACTTAACCGACGTACACTTTTCTTGTCCGGCGCTATACCGATTCGCGATATTGCCAGACCAATTAGTGATTGTAGTCTGGGCTGAAGCCGCTACAGTAACGGCTGGCGCCGCGGGGCGCGAGGCTGTTGCGATTAAGACTGGTAGTCCCCCTGCCTCTCGACGACTGTTTCGCCCTCGCGGATGCCACCACTTTTTTCAGGTTGCGCGTGCGGGATGCTCTTGAGTTACTGCAGCGCCTTGACGGCCCGCGGCAATTCGAACACGGAATCCGCCACCGGTGCGTAGCTCACAGACTTATAGGTAAAGGTTCGCCAGCGATCGCCGCTGCGCGAAGTCACTTTGGTCGCGACCAACGGTCCTCCGAAGCTTTTGTAGTCTTGAAACTGGACGGTCGCAACGGCGCCGGATGAGTTATCCGCTTGAAAACGGTAGCCTTCGAGCAATCCAGTCTGGACATTGTAGAACTGACTATTGTCCTTGCCCCAGTTGGTGGTGCCGTGAAGCCAATAGCAGGGGTGGCCTTCGAAGTCGGTGACCCCGGCAAACTCGAGCTTCTTGAAATAGGTGCGCTGATGAAGCGCATATTGCAGATCAGCATCCCGCCGTACGGCTTCCGGAGCCGTGTCCTTGTCGATACTCGCCCCCTTGGGATCGACCGACCAGGAAACGGTGCCGTCAAATCCCGCGCTGACCTCCCCGCCATCGGTCTGGATTTTGATGAGCGTCTTGAACGGCTTGGCGAGGTAAACGAAACTTGCTTTGGCGGTCATGCCCGCGCCATCGATCTCGCCGTGCATGGTTTCAGACTGGACCTTGGCGATTGCGCCCTCCCCGCCGAGCGCATGCTTATAGCGATCGAGAACCGCATCGACGCTGTTGACTTGCCCGGCGTGCGCCCAGCCCGGCGCAGCGCCGGCGACAAGGACCATGGCCAGGAGCCAGCGTATTGCCGTTCGGCGGAGATTTGAAGCCATGTTCGACTCCTCTTCAATTGGAAACAGCGGATGCCGCAAATATGCCATCGTTTGCCTATTATCCCATCGAATCGGCATCGGCAATCCCCCAAAGGTCGCAACTCCGATCCGTCTCGCGGACTCTCGGGCGCTCGCCCTCACCCGTTCACCGCCCCAAATGTTGTGCGTCGAATGGCTTCAGGTAGAATCTGACACCGCAGCAGTTCGACGACATCGAAGCGCCACAATCGATCGCTAATATCTTGATCCAACACGATACCGATCCAGCCCACTCAACCCATTGAAATAGGGAGCCATCTACAAACCGTGACTCAATCGAATTCTGACCCTACACGATCACGACTCACCCTCAAGCTGAAGACAGGTCCGCGCAAACCCGCAGAACCGACTAGCAACCAGCCCATCGCGCGGCCGCAGAGCAAAGCCAGCCAGAAGCCCGGCGCGCAGTGGTCCGACGAATACAAGCAACGGATGCAAGCGGACATGGACGCGTTGGCGTCGAGTCGCCCCGCCAAACGCGGCTAGCGACTAGGGCTAGGGATTAGCGACGGCACGGTGGTCACCGACTCGCAGACCGCCGCTACTTCAGGTTGAGCACCTGCATCCACGTCGTGCCGAGAATCCGTCGGATTGGCGCACGATCGGCCACGCCCTGGTTGCTCGCCGCGGCCGAGCCATCGACCGCCTTGGCGACCGCGTCGTTTTTCGCAAGCGCCC
>DATHFW010000156.1:0-3601 GCA_035317945.1 Steroidobacteraceae bacterium
CCCACTCCCACTCCCGCTCCTGCGAAAGCTGCTGAGGAGACCGTGCAACTGGGCGCATTCGTCAGATTGTGGCGCTGGCTGTTCGGCGATGGCTCTGCCCGCAAAGACGCGCCTGCGTCGACCGCTCCGGCCCAGGTGCAACGCGAGCGGCCCCAGAATCGCGATGTGCGTCACGACCGTTATCGCAGCGGTGCAGATCGCGACCGAAACCGCGACCGCGGAGACCGCGACCGCAATCGAGACGTGCGGCGCGACGGTCCGAGGGATCCGCGCCGCGACGGCCGTCCACGCGGCGACAATCCGCGTCCGGACAACCGCCCCGGACAACCAGAACGTGGTTCCAACGCCCCCCGGACTGAAGCCCCCCGGCAAGAGCAAGCACCTCGCCAGGAGCAAGCACCTCGCCAGGAGCAAGCACCTCGGGCGGATCAAGGACCTCGGGCGGATCAAGCACCTCGGCCGGACCAGGCGCCCCGATCCGAGCAACCGCCGCGCAACGATCAACCGCGCGCTGAAGGCGAACGATCCGCCAATGAACGCGGTGAGCGTGGAGGCCGCAGCCGTCGCCGACGTGGTCGTGGCCGACGCGACGGCGGCGAAAACAACGCGACTGGCTCGGGGTCGAACCCAGGGACGAGCAATACTGCGGGTCCGGGCGATGCAAACATCGGCGGCGGCGACCGCGCACCGATGTCGCCGCCCGCGGCGCCATCCGGCGAGCGAGCAGCTTTTGAATCGGCGCCCTTCGAACCGGCGCGTGAAAGGCCGGCGATGAGTTCAGCGCCCGAGCCGGCGCCGCATCGCGATCCGCCACCTGCACGCGCCGGCGAGACGCCGGCGTCGAGCACGGGGACGGACAACAAATACGTCGTGTGGTCCTCTGCCCCGAGCGATGTTCAGCGGTCCGGCCCAGACGAACGATAACGGAGCGTGCGCAGTCGTACCTGCAACGCCACGCTGACACACAGCAACGCGGCCGTAAGGCCGCGTAGGCTGGCGATCGCGACATCGGAAACGCGGCCGACAATCGAGTGCGCAGTGGGTTGGCCAAGCCGCGGCCAAACGTAGCAAGCGACGCTGAATGCCATCGCCGCAAGAATGTAGCTAAGAATCCACTCGATTCGCTCCGTGCGCGGTACCAGCCGGTTCGGTACCGGAGATTGGCCGCCGCGGCGTAACGCATAGCAGATCATCGCCAGCACCGCGGCCAGCCCAAGCACAGAGCACAGGTCTTGCAGCAGGTAAATGCCCGGAACATGCCGCCGGCCGATGTCGAAAATTGAATCGTCGAGTACCGGGAACATGCGCACGCCGCGGCCACCTTCGTGAGTGAAGCCGTCCCACACCAAGTGGCTCACGGCCCCCGCCAATATGCCGATGGCGGCCAGTAACCATTGACGAAGGCTGCGGATGTCCCCCTCAGCGGCATAGGGGCGCCAGCGCGCGTAGGGTCCCTCGGGCAGTACCTGCACGATGGGCGTCTTGATCAAACGCTCGAACACCCAGTACGTGATCAAGCCTGCGGGCAGGCAAAACGTCACCAGGGCGATGGCGCTATGCGTTTCCACCCGGGACATCCCCGGGAAAAATATCCGAAAATCCGGGACCATCGCGCCTATGACCGTGGCAGACAACAGCCGCCAGCGTGCCAGCACGCGCGACAACGGCAGGACTACGGCGGTGTGTGAAATCGTAAAGGGCATGCAACGATGTAGTGTGTCATCCAATCGTCACGTGGCGGAACTATAAGTTGGAGGCTGAGCCTCACGAATAAACGGATACAACATGGCCAACACTTCAGCGATGAACCAACCCTCTGTATCCATGCAGGCGCCGGCCTCCTCGAAGCTGGTCGCGCATAAGCCCAGTCCCTGGTTCAATCTCCTCGCCATCGTGGTGGTCATTACCGGAATCATATACGCTGGCTATCATCTCGCGGACGACTTATCGGTGGTCCAGGATACGCGCGCGTATCCCTACATCCTGCTCGGCATTGCCTTGGTCATCGCGCTGGGTTTCGAATTCGTCAACGGATTTCACGACACGGCGAACGCCGTTGCCACCGTGATCTATACCAACTCCATGTCGCCGAACCTCGCAGTCATCTGGTCCGGCACCTTCAATTTCCTGGGCGTTTTGGTTTCCACCGGCGCCGTGGCCTTCGGCATCGTTTCCCTGCTGCCCGTGGAATTGATTCTGCAGGTGAGCAGCGGCGCTGGATTTGCCATGGTATTTGCACTGCTCCTGGCCGCCATTCTGTGGAATTTGGGAACTTGGTATTTCGGGTTGCCTTCGTCGAGCTCGCATACCCTCATCGGCTCCATCATCGGTGTCGGGCTCATGAATCAGCTGATGGCGGCGAGCGGTTCCGGCACCAGCGGCGTGGATTGGGCCCAAGCGACCAAGATTGGCCAAACCCTGCTGATTTCACCGTTGATTGGTTTCAGCGCGGCGTTCTTGCTGCTGACCATACTGAAGGCAATGATCAAAATCCCGGCTCTTTACAAGGAGCCCGAGGGCCATAAACCGCCGCCCATTTGGATTCGCGGCTTGCTCATCCTGACCTGCACCGGCGTGAGTTTCTTCCACGGCGGCAACGACGGTCAAAAAGGCATGGGGCTCATCATGCTGATCCTCATCGGCACCGTGCCGACCGCCTATGCTCTGAATCGCACCATGCACGAGCCAGACGTGAATACCTTCTTGGCGGCTTCTACGCAGGCGCAAACCGCGCTATCGCACTACGCCGTCGGCGGCGCACCGGCCGATCCGCACGCCGCAACCCTCGACGTGGTTCGCGACCGAAAAGTGACACCGCAAGGCGTGGCTGCCATCGCGGCACTGACAGGAACCATCGCGAAGGAAGTGGGCCAGTATCATTCCATGGACAAGGTCCCGCCAGGCTCGATGGTCAACATCCGCAACGACATGTACCTGGCCAGCGAGGCCCTGCGCTTCGTCAGCAAAGCGAAATCGCTGAATGTGTCCGCCGCGGACCAGACCTCGTTCGATGCCTATAAGAAGCAGCTCGATCGCTCCACCAAGTTTATTCCGACCTGGGTCAAGGTCGCGGTCGCGATTGCACTGGGGTTGGGAACGATGATCGGCTGGAAGCGGATCGTCGTCACGGTCGGCGAGCGAATCGGCAAGACGCACATGACCTATGCGCAAGGCGCGTCTGCGGAAATCGTCGCGATGGCCACCATCGGCGCCGCCGAGATGTACGGTTTACCGGTCAGCACCACGCATGTTCTCTCCTCGGGAGTGGCCGGCAGCATGGTGGCCAATCACTCCGGATTGCAATGGGCAACCGTGCGCAATTTGTTGATGGCCTGGGTGCTCACGCTGCCGGTGTCGATTGCACTGTCCGGCGGTCTGTATTGGCTGCTACGCACGGTGCTGTAGGCTCGCCAAGAGTCCACGCGACGCGGCACTGGTCAGATCGAGGACTTCCTCGAAAGCGCCGGCGTCGCGGTAGTAAGGATCAGGCACGTCGCGCAAATTCAATTCCGGCGCGTACTCCAGGAAGAGCTTTAGCGCGGCGCGCGATTGACCAGGCTGCATGGCCTGAAGCTCGCGCAAGTTGTCCTGATCCATCGCG
>DATHFW010000157.1:0-11976 GCA_035317945.1 Steroidobacteraceae bacterium
CCGTGCCGCGCGCGAACTCCAGGCGGCCGCGGCGCGCCGCGCCGTCTTGTGCCAGCAAATTGAAGCGCATGGGATGCGGGCGTGCGGCGCTCAAGTGAGAAACATCGCGTCACCGTAGCTGAAAAACCGATAGCGCGCCTCAACGGCATGCGCGTACGCGGCCAGCAGCGCCTCGCGCCCTGAAAAGGCGGAACACAACATCAACAAGGTCGATTCGGGTAAATGGAAATTAGTGACCATGGCATCGACGGCGCGAAATTTGTAGCCTGGCTTGATGAATATGTTGGTGGTGCCCCGGTACGGCGCGATTCGCTTTAGCTTGTCGGCGCCGGCGGCCGGAGCGGCGGCTGCGCTGGCGGCGGTTTCCAAACTCCTGACCACGGTGGTTCCGACCGCGATGACGCGGCCGCCGGCAGCGGTCACGCCGTTGATCGCGGCGCACGTGCTCTCGGAAACTTCCAGGTACTCCGCGTGCATGCGGTGCGCCGCAATGTCCTCGGCCCTCACGGGGGCAAAGGTGCCCGCGCCCACATGCAGCGTCACGAAAGCGTGCGCCACCCGGCGCGCCCGCAGCGCTGCAAAGATGGATTCGTCAAAATGCAGCCCCGCCGTCGGCGCCGCGATGGCGCCGAGGGTGCGCGCATACACCGTTTGGTAGCGCTCACGGTCGGCATCCTCGCCGGCGCGATCAATGTACGGCGGCAGCGGAATCTCCCCGTGGGCTTGGAAGAACTCCATCACATTGCAGGAGAATTCCAATACGAACAGCTCGCCCTCCCGCGCCAGCATGCGGGCCGTTGCGCCCGCCGCCAGCCGCACGATGGCGCCGTCCTTGAGACCCTTGCTGGCCCGCACATGAGCCAGCGCGGTATTGGCCGACAGTGCGCGCTCGAGCAGCAATTCGACCCGGCCGCCGCTGTCCTTCACCCCATAGGCTCGAGCTGGAATTACGCGAGTGTCGTTGAATATCAAAAGGTCCCGCGACTCGATCAGTGAAGGGAAATCCCCAAATTTCAGGTCCCGATGAGCGCCGCTGATGCGGTCGAGCGTGAGTAATCGGCTGGCGGAGCGCTCTTCGGTGGGCCTTTGGGCGATGAGTTCTTTGGGCAATTCGAAGTGAAAGTCTGTGCGCAGCATAAATTTTTAGCATTCTACCAACAGCGTCAATCGCATATACTGTTGGGTCTGGCATGCCCGAATGGCGGAACTGGTAGACGCGCCGGACTCAAAATCCGGTGGTGGTGACACCGTGTGGGTTCGATTCCCTCTTCGGGCACCAGAATTTTTTTTGAGTGTAACTTTTGAATTTCTGCAGCAATTGCGGCTCAGCCGTCGAATCCAAGATCCCCGCCGGGGATCATTTACCGCGTTTTGTGTGCACCAGTTGCAATATGGTGCACTACAAAAATCCGCTCCTGGTCCTAGGG
This sequence comes from Steroidobacteraceae bacterium, assembly GCA_035317945.1. Lineage (GTDB taxonomy): Bacteria > Pseudomonadota > Gammaproteobacteria > Steroidobacterales > Steroidobacteraceae > Bog-1198. The sequence continues at coordinate 1,428 of DATHFW010000157.1, forward strand.
TGTGTGCCCGAATGGCAGGGCAAAATCTTGCTGTGCCGCCGAGCGATCGAGCCGCGTCTGGGGTTTTGGACAGTGCCCGCCGGATTCATGGAGAACGGCGAAACCATGCAGCAAGCCGCGGCGCGCGAATGCCAGGAAGAAGCCCTGGCCGAGGTCGAGGTCGGCTCGCTGCTGGCGGTGGTCAACGTCACTCGCGCCCATCAAGTCCATGTGATGTTTCGCGCCCGGCTGCTGGAACCGAAATTCGCGCCGGGGCCGGAGAGCCTGGAAGTGGCGCTGTACGAGGAAGCGCAGATTCCTTGGTCGGAGCTGGCGTTTGCCAGCGGTGAATATGCATTGCGGCAATACTTTGCCGACCGCGCCGCGGGGCGCGAAGAGCATCATTTCACCGAGGTGAAAAGCCGCTCGCCGCCGTGAGGCGGTCGGCCGACGCGGCGCGCTGCCGCCGCCGCTCGCCATCGAATTTTCAGGCTGTGGCAGAATAGTATTAACGATTAACTGTGTAAGAAGGCTAAGTCATGGCGTTCGTGGTCACCGAAAGCTGCATCAAGTGTAAATATATGGATTGCGTCGAGGTTTGCCCCGTCGACTGCTTCCACGAGGGCCCGAATTTTCTCGTGATCGATCCCGATGAGTGCATCGACTGCACACTGTGCGAGCCGGAATGTCCGGTCGAAGCCATCTATTCCGAGGAAGAGATTCCGGACGGTCAGGGAAATTTCAAAGAGCTGAACGCCGAGCTGGCCAAGAAGTGGCCCGTCATCAGCGAAAAGAAAGCGGCGCCCGCAGACGCCAAGCAGTGGGAAGGCGTGAAGGACAAGGTCAAGCTTCTGGAGCGTTGATCCGGTGTTTCGCCGCTCATAGCCGATGTATGGGCGCGACGAGTTTCCAACAAGTGCGCCGATCCCCTCACGACGAAGAGAGGTCCTGCGTGAAGTCGCAATTTTTTGCCGCCGCGGCCGCAGCGCTCTTGGGCTTGCTAGGCTTGCCAGGTTTCGCGGATTCCGCGCCTATCTCCGGAATTCAAACCGCCGACATGGATACCAAGGCTCGTCCGCAAGACGATCTTTTCCAATACGCCAATGGCACCTGGCTGCGTGACGTGCCGATTCCGCCGGATCGCTCCTCGTATGGCGTGGACTCCCTGATGACCGAACACTCGCTGGCCCGGCAACGCGAACTGATCGAAGCGGCGCAAATTTCGACGGACCCGGAAGCTCGCAAGGTCAGCGATCTTTACAGCAGTTACATGAATGAGGCACGCGTCGAGCGCAACGGCACCAAGCCGCTTCAGGCGGAACTGCAGCGCATCGCCAGCATCAAGCGCGCAAGCGACATAGGCCCCATGATCGCGCTTCTCGATCGCATCGGCATTCCCTCGCCCATCGGCACCGCCGTTCGCCCGGATTCGAAGCACTCGACGCAGTACGCGTTCTGGTTGACTCAGAGCGGCTTGGGGTTGCCGGACCGCGATTACTACTTGAGCGATGACGCGCGGCTGGTCGGATTCCGCACCAAGTACCGCGAGCACGTCGAGAAAATGCTGCACCTCTTGGGCGATTCCGCTGCCGCCGGCGAGGCCGACAAGATCCTGGCGCTTGAAACCGCGATGGCCAAAGTACAGTGGACGCGCGTGGCCAATCGCGACGCCCAGAAAACCTACGACCCGCAGACGCTCGGGCAACTCGCGCAGCTCGCGCCCGCGATCGACTGGAATGTCTATGTCAAAGAGGCCGGATTGCCAAGCGCACTGCCGACGTTGATCGTGCGTCAGCCCGACTATCTGACGGGGCTGTCCGCCTTGGTGGAATCCACGCCGATAGCGGCATGGAAGGCCTATTTCCGTTACCGGGTGCTATCGAGCCGGGCTCCGTTTCTTTCCCATGCTTTGGTCGAGGAGGACTTCGCTTTCAATCAAGGGATCTTGCAAGGCACTGAGCAAGTTCCAGAACGCTGGAAACGCGGCACTCAGCTGGTTGACCGGCTCATGGGGGAGGCCTTGGGAAAATTGTATGTCGCGGAATACTTCCCGCCCTCAACCAAGGCACGCATCGATGCACTGGTGCGCCATCTGCTCCAGGCCTACGCCGCAAGTATCGATCAAGTGCCGTGGATGAGTGCGCCGACGAAACTGGAAGCCCAGGCAAAACTTCGCAAAATTGACGTCAAGATCGGCTATCCGTCTCATTGGCGGGACTACAGCAAGCTGATCATTGTTGCCGATGACCTGCTCGGCAATGTCCGGCGCGCGCAGCAGTTCGAACGCGACCGTAAACTCGCGCAGCTCGGCGCTCCGATCGATCGCAGCGAATGGAACATGACCGCGCCGACCGTGAACGCCTACTACAACCCCGCGCTGAACGAGATCGTTTTCCCCGCTGGGATTCTGCAGCCGCCGGCATTCAATCCGGTCGCAGATGATGCCTTCAACTATGGATCAGTCGGCGCAACGATCGGGCATGAAATCAGCCATGGCTTCGACGATCAGGGCAGTCAATACGACAGCGACGGCAATTTGCGGGATTGGTGGACCGCTGAGGATCACGCCAAATTCAAGGCCAAGACCGAACAGCTCATCAGAGAATACGACGCGTTCGAGCCGGTGCCCGGCTTCCACGTCAATGGTGCGCTCACCCTGGGCGAGAACATCGCGGACATTGCCGGCATCGAGATCGCCTACAAGGCCTACATATCATCCCTCAACGGCGCTGTGCCGCCCGTCATCGACGGCATGACGGCGGATCAACGCTTCTATGTGGGATTCGCGCAGAGCTGGCTGGGCAAGCGCCGCGACGCGAGCACCATCGCGCAAGTCAAATCCGATGTGCATTCCCCGGAAAAATATCGCACCAATGGTGTGGTCGTTCATATGCCGAGCTTCTACAGCGCTTTCAAGGTGATGCCGGGCGACAAGATGTATTTGCCGCCGGAAAACCGGGTCACCCTCTGGTAGCTTGCGGCGGCTAAGGCCGCGCCGCGGGCGGTTGAGTCTCGGCGCTCGCTTGAGCGTCGCGCATCCATTTGGCCAACTGCTCGGTGTACTTGCGCGCGAGTTTGGCAGCAGTCTCCCCGCTACGCTCAATGGCCTGCCGCGCAAGGGCTCGCTCGCCCAACTGATCCCATTCGGCGGCCGTCGGCATGCTTGCGGGCCACCTTGGCGCCTGAGACGTCGGCAGCGCCGGCGGCGATACTGCCGCCGCTATCGCTTGAGGCGGCGGCGAGGGCCGCCCCCGCATCCAAAACACGAATCCAAGAAGGAATGCTGCGACGATCAGTCCGGAAATCCATTTCCGCCGATCGCGCATCGAGCGTCAGCGCTTGGCCACCTGAAACTCTTTGAGCTGATCCAACAGCTCGCGCGGCTCCATGTAGCCGGAAATATAATCGCCGTTTTCGGTGACGATGGCCGGCGTGCCGCGAACCCCGATATTTTCGCCCAATTCGTATTCACGCTTCACCGGCGTCGGTGAACAGACCTTGTTCATGTCGAGCGCGGCGCCGGCCTTGGCGCGAGTCAGGGCATCGTTGCGATTGGGGGAGCACCAGACGACTTCAGCCTTCTTCCAGCTCTCGGTTCCGGGTCCGGTGCGCGGGAAGAACATATATCGAACGCGGATGCCGAGACGGTTGAGTTCCGCCATCTGGCTGTGCAGTTTCCGGCAATAGGCGCAATCGACATCCGTAAAAACTGTGATCGTGTATTTCGGGTTTGCCGGCGAGAAAATCAGCATCTCGGATTCCGGGACTGCATTGATCAATGCGACGCGTGCATGCGTGCGCAGCGCCTCGGTCAGGTTGTCGCGAGATTTCATGTCGTACAGATTGCCGTCGATGAAATACTTGCCGTCCGCGGTCAAGTAGCTGATCTCGGCGCCTTGCGCGTACTCGTAGATGCCGGCAATCGGCGACGGCCGCAAATCGTCGAGCTTGGAGCCCGCCGGCAAAAGCTTCAGCAAGGCGGTGCGCGGATCAGCGGCCGCCTGCTGCTCGGCAGTCGCCGCAGTCGCGGCATTCGCGGCGCGCGCGCACGGTTGCAGGGCGCAAAGAATCAGGGTCAAGACAGCGAGGTATCGCAACATGCAGAGCTCCGGAACCTTAAATCGATTCGACCTCCGCAAAGCAAGGAGGTTCACCCAATTCTAGCAGACCGCAGGCGCGTGCCCGACGGATCAGCCGCGCGGGTGATGCTGGGAGTGCAGGTCTTTTAGGCGTTCGCGCGCGACGTGAGTATAGATTTGGGTCGTCGACAGATCGCTATGACCCAAAAGCATCTGCACCACGCGCAGGTCCGCGCCGTGATTCAGTAGATGCGTCGCAAAGGCATGGCGCAACGTGTGAGGAGAGAGTTCCTTCTCGACGCCGGCCTTCTTGGAATAGCGCTTGATGATGTGCCAAAAAGCCTGGCGTGTCATACGATCGCCGCGGCGCGTCGGAAATAAATAATCCGTCTGGCGTTCCAAGAGAATTTCGACGCGCGGGCCTTGCATGAATTGCTGCAGCCACTTGACTGCTTCCTCGCCCAGCGGGATCAAGCGCTCGCGATTACCCTTGCCGACAACGCGCATGACGCCTTGGTTCAAATTCACTTGATTGTGCTTGAGGCTGACGAGTTCGGAAACCCGCAGACCCGTGGCATAGAGAACCTCGAGCATGGTGCGATCCCGATGCCCCAGAGGATCGGACACCGTGGGTGCTTCGAGCAAGGAATCCACTTCGGCTTCAGTCAGCGATTTGGGCAGCGAGCGGCCGATTTTCGGCATGGCAATTTGCGCCGTGGGATCCAACGCTATCAATCCCTCGCGCATCATGAAGCGGAAAAATCGGCGGAAGCTCGACAATTGGCGGGCGGTCGATCTGGGCCGGGATCCGCCCTCGACACGAGCGGCAATGAAACCGAGCAATTCGATGCGCGTGGCCTTGAGCAGTGCGCTATCGCGCTCCTCCAGCCATCGTGCCAGTGCGGTCAAATCAGCCCGGTAGGCCGCCAAAGTATTCGCAGAGAGGCCGCGCTCCATCCACACTGCATCCAGGAAGCGCTGCAAGGCGGGATCGGCCGCCTCACGAACGGCAGGTACCGCTGCGCCCGAGGTGCGTGTATAAACCGTCCGTTTCAGAGCCGTCACCATAATTTCTCGCGAGGGGTTACGCACGAAATAGTGCCTGTCCGCGCTATCGGTCCTCAGTATGCGAGGGGTGCCTGTGGGTCGGCGTGACCAGAATCACAGTACGGTTAAGTATTAACATAAGGAGAACCAGATCACAGAAGTGAAGCATTCAGGCTCGTCCGCAATTCGGAATTTGCCGTACGTTGCGTATTGTCTCGTGTCCTTCACGGTCTTAGGTTTGACCGTGCTGGCCATCAATATGTTTCTGCCGAACCTGCGTCACCGCCGCGTGGTGGCCGGTACGGTCGGACGCGTGTTTTTGTGGCTGTCCGGCATTCCCTTCACGGCTGACGGTTTGGAGCGCCTGCCGAAGACCCCCTGCGTGGTGGTGGCCAATCACGCCAGCTACATCGACGCCATTGCGATCGTCGCGGCGTTGCCGCCCGAGTTTGCCTTCGTCATCAAGAAAGAAATGGTGCGGGTGCCGTTGGCCAGTCTGTTATTGCGCCGCATCGGTTCGCAGTTCGTCGAGCGCTTCGACCGGCACAAGGGGGCGGCCGATGCGCGCCGCGTCTTGAAGCTGGCCGCTACCGGTCAGTCCCTGATGTTCTTTCCGGAGGGCACCTTCGACGAGACACGCCAGATCGGTAAATTCCTAGGGGGCGCCTTCACCACGGCAAAACGCGCTCAAATGCCGGTGGTGGCCGTGGCCATTCACGGCACCCGCGATGTAATGCCTCCCGGCGGCCTGCTCATACGCCGGCTGCCCATACGTGTGGAGGTTCTCGCTGTCCTCTCGGCCGACGAAGCCCGCTTGAAAAGCCGTGAATTGATCGCCAATTCCGTGGGAGACCCCCTGGCGCCGTAATTCCCGGCGTCGCGGTTATACTGCCTGGTTCGAACCCTTGGGAACGCACTTTATGAATTCGGATCCTGTCGTTATTTTGGGCGCCCGGCGAACGCCGGTCGGCGCCTTTCAAGGTGCGCTGAGCACCGTGACCGCCCCGCAGCTCGGCGCCGTCGCGATCAAGGCCGCGTTGGCGGATTCGGGATTGGCAGCCTCCCAGGTGGACGAAGTCATTTTGGGCTGCGTCTTGTCGGCCGGCATCGGCCAGGCGCCGGCGCGACAGGCGGCGCTGGGCGCCGGACTGCCCACCAGCGTGCCCAGCACCACCATCAACAAGATGTGCGGCTCAGCGATGCGCGCCGTGATGCTGGGCGCCGATCAGATCCTGGCCGGCACGGCTTGTGTGGTCGTGGCCGGCGGCATCGAATCGATGACCAATGCCCCTTACCTGCTGCCTAAAGCGCGCTCGGGCTATCGCATGGGCCACCAAGAAGTGATCGACCATATGTTCTTCGACGGCCTGCAAAGCCCGTGGGACGGACAGCTCATGGGGTGCTTTGCGGACGCCACCTCCGAAAAATATGGATTTACCCGCCAAGCCCAAGATGATTTCGCCGCCGAGTCGGTACGGCGCGCGCTTGGCGCAGTCAACAAAGGCGACTTCAAGGCGGAGGTCGCGCCGGTGACCGCCAAAACCCGCAAGGGCGAAGTTCTGGTGGACAAAGATGAAACGCCCTTCACGCTCGATATCGCGAAGATTCCGACGCTGAAGCCGGCGTTCAAGAAAGACGGTACTGTCACGGCCGCAAGTTCCTCAGGGATCTCGGATGGGGCTGCGGCTCTGGTCTTGGCGCGCGAATCTTTCGCCGCATCGAAAGGACTGAAACCGCTGGCGCGGATTCTCGGTTACACCAGTTTTGCGCGCGAGCCGGAATGGTTCACGTTGGCGCCCGTCGGTGCGATTCAGAAATTGCTGACGCAACTGAACTGGCAGGCCAAGGACGTGGACCTGTACGAGATCAACGAAGCCTTTGCCGCGGTGCCGATGGCCGCGATGAAAGACCTGTCTCTGGATCACGCCAAAGTGAACGTCAACGGCGGCGCCTGCGCCCTCGGGCACCCGATCGGCGCTACCGGAGCGCGCATTCTGACCACATTGCTGTATGCGCTGAAAGCTCGCGGCAAGAAGCGCGGCATCGCCAGCCTGTGCATCGGCGGCGGCGAAGCCACCGCAATCGCCGTTGAACTCGTGTGAGTACCGACGCGCCGGTCACGCTCGAGATTTCCGGCGGTGTCGCGCGCCTCACCCTCAATCGCCCGGATAAACGCAACGCGCTCGATAGCGCGACCATCGCCGCCTTGAGCGCGGCTCTGCTGCGCTGTGCCGATGATCCCAAAGTGCGCATGCTGCAGTTGACGGGCGCAGGAAACGTATTCTGCGCAGGCGCGGACTTGGGCGAAATGCAAGCGCAAGTCCAGGCTTCCGAAAGTGAAAACTTGGCGCATGCAAAAAAACTGGCGAGTGTCTTGGGCGCTTTGGATTCCATGCGTAAACCCACCGTCGCCAGAGTCAACGGAGACGGTTACGGCGGAGCGCTGGGCTTGATCGCGGCCTGCGATATCGTCATCGCCGCCGAGGGCGCAAAATTTGCTTTCACAGAGGTGCGCCTCGGCATCATTCCCGCCGTGGTTTCTCCATTCGTGCTCGGCAAAATCAGCGAAAGCGCGGCGCTGCGCTATTTTCTGACGGCGGAAACGATGAGTGCGGCGACCTTGAAGGAAATGGGGCTGGTCCATGAGGTGGTACCGGCTGAAGCACTCGATGCGGCCTGCAATCGGATTTCGGATGCCGTCTTGAAGGGGGCACCGGGCGCCCTGTCCGAGGCTAAGGCACTGATTCGCGATGCCGCGCACCGGTCGGCGGAGGGCCGCGCGAATGCGTCAATTCGAATGGCCGCGCGCTTGGCGCGGCTGCGGGTGAAACCGGAAGCGCAGGAGGGATTCAGCGCCTTCTTTGCGAAGCGCAAGCCAAATTGGCGCCCGGATTAGGGCGCGATAGACGGGGCGGGCGTCCTTGCCCAAGCCATGCCCAAATCCTTTGGCCATCCTGGCAGACGGCGTCCGTGGCCTGTCAACATGGTAGTCCCCACTCGGTAAGGCGACGTTCCTCCGCAAATCTCGTCATGGCCTGTCCGTCTGGTGGATGTCGCTTGGCCCACGAGCCTGTCCGGGCAGTTTGTGATCTACTAAGCGGCCTATTTTTCAGGCGGTTATCTCGATTTCAGGTGTCAGTTCGATGAGCGAAAGCCAACGTGATGTCATGGAGTACGAGGTTGCCATCGTGGGCGCGGGGCCCGCGGGGCTGTCCTGCGCCATCCGGCTAAAACAGCTCAATCCGGGCTTGAATGTCTGCGTGCTGGAGAAGGCTGCCAGCCTCGGGGCGCATTCCCTGTCCGGCGCCGTCATGGAGCCGGGCCCCTTGGATGAGCTGCTGCCTCGGTGGCGCGAGAATCCACCCGAAATCTGCGTTCCCGCAACTCGAGACGATTTCCTGTTCATGACGCGCCGCAAGCGCTATCGCTCGCCGATCACACCGCCGCAAATGAACAATCACGGCAATCTGATTATTTCCCTCGGCCAACTCGTGGTGATTCTGGGCGCCGAAGCTGAGAAGTTGGGCGTCGATGTGTTTCCGGGATTCGCCGCGGCGGAGGCGCTGTTCGACGCAGCCGGCGCCGTCAAAGGCGTTCGCATCGGGGATATGGGTCTGGAGAAGAGCGGCGAGCCCGGACCTAATTTTGCGTTGGGCCCGGAGATTCACGCCAAGATCACCTTATTCTGCGAGGGCTGTCGCGGCTCCACCTCCAAACAGTTGATTGCCCGTTACAAACTCGATGCCGGCAAGTCGCCTCAGACTTACGGCTTGGGACTGAAGGAATTGTGGCAGCTGCCTCCGGGACGCGTGCAGCCGGGCCTCATTCAGCACACCGCCGGCTGGCCGCTCGACAGCAATATTTATGGCGGCAGCTTCCTCTATCACTTGAATAAGGATCGCGTGTACGTCGGTTTCGTCGTCGGCCTGGATTACGAGGATCCGCGCTTCAAACCCTTTGAGGCGTTCCAGCAATGGAAAAATCATCCCGACGTGAAGCAGCTGTTGAAGGGCGGCGAAATCATCGCCGGCGGCGCGCGCACCGTCATCGAGGGCGGATATCAGTCCATGCCCACACTTGAAATGCCGGGCGCGCTGCTGGTGGGGGATGCCGGCGGCACGCTCAACATGCCGAAGATCAAAGGCATCCATCAGGCCATCCGCTCCGGCATGACCGCGGCTGCGCACTACGTCGAAACAGGCACGAGCGCCGGTTTTGACAAGCGCTGGCGCGAATCTCCCGGCGGGCGCGAGCTTTACAAGGTGCGCAATATCCGCCCCGGTTTCCGCCGCGGCTTGTGGTTGGGCACCGCAAATTTTGCCTTGGAAACCATCACCATGGGCAAAGTGCCCTGGACTCTTGCCAATCACGCGGACGACACCGCGCTGAAGCGTCTCGATGATTACGTCTCGCCCGACCGTGGGTGGAGCGATCGGGAGCTGCCGCCGCGCGATCGAGTGGCCTCGGTATTCTTCGCCGCCACGATGCATGATGAGAATCAGCCCGTGCACTTGCATGTCGCGGACACCACCCTGTGCGCCACCCGTTGCATCACGGATTTCGGCAATCCCTGTACCAACTTTTGTCCTGCCAACGTCTATGAAATGATTGCGGACGGCAAAGGCGGCCAAAAATTGCAGATCAATTCTTCGAACTGCGTGCATTGCAAGGCATGCGACATCAAAGAGCCCTATCCTGGGCAGATTACCTGGGTTACACCGGAAGGCGGTTCCGGCCCCAACTACCAGAGCCTCTAAGAAAAAAGCGTCGGTTGTCTACAGAAGTGAAGTCGATCGTATCGCGCCTACAGCAAGAGACCGCGGCTCACAAACTTGAATTCGACGCCGGCCAGCAGGACGCGGCTGAGCGGCTCGATGAATTGCGCACCCGGCTTTGGGAGCAATCGCAGTCCGTTGGCCACAAGCTGCGCTCGAAGTTGCGCCGTCTCTCCGCGCAGCCGGTCGAGGCGCCGGTGCGCGGCCTGTACCTATGGGGCGGTGTCGGCCGCGGCAAAACCATGCTGATGGACCTGTTCTACGACACACTGCCCGCAACTCTGGGCGGCGAGCGCACTCATTTTTATCGCTTCATGCGCCAGGTGCACGCGGGAATGCGCAAGATCAAAAAGCGCACCGATCCGCTCGACGCGGTGGCAGAACAACTAGCGATGCGCGTCCGCGTGCTGTGCCTGGATGAATTTTTCGTCTCAGACATTGCCGATGCGATGATCCTGGCAGGACTGTTCGAAGGATTGTTCCGCCGCGGCGTGTCGCTGGTCGCCACTTCGAACATCGCACCGCAGGATTTGTACCAAGACGGCCTGCAGCGGCAACGCTTCCTGCCGGCAATCGATCTGATTCGAAGTCATGTGGACGTGGTGCACTTGAGTGGCCCCGTCGACTATCGATTGCGGCAGTTGGAACAGGCGCCCACTTACTTGGACT
>DATHFW010000158.1:0-2489 GCA_035317945.1 Steroidobacteraceae bacterium
TGCGCTTCGCCTCGCGTTGCGGCGCTACGGTTCCGGATTGGCTGCGCGCCCGCTTTGACGGACTCGATGATGATCCGGATACGCGGCGCATGATTGCGGCGAACGTGGCCATCGAGCAGGTGCAGCGCTTGCGGCAGTACGGTGTCGAGGAGTTTCACTTCTACACCTTGAATCGCGCCGAGCTGACCTACGCGATTTGCCACGCCTTGGGGTTGAGACCGCGTTTGAACGAGGCGCGGGTGGCTTGATGCCGACTTCGCCGCGAGGCTCTTTGAGCGATGCATTCGCGACGCTGCTGCAGCAGCGCCTGGTGGTATTCGACGGCGCCATGGGCACGATGATCCAGCGGCATCGTTTCAACGAGGAGCAATTCCGCGGCGAGCGCTTCAAAGAGTGGCGCAGCGACCTTCGCGGCAACAATGACTTGCTGGTGCTCACGCAGCCGCAAGCCATTGCGGACATTCATCGCGCCTACCTCGAGGCCGGCGCGGACGTCATTTCCACCAATACTTTCAATTCCACCGCCGTGTCGCAGGCCGATTACGGCATGCAATCCCTGGTGGGTGAATTGAACTTGGAGGCTGCGCGGCTGGCGCGCCAGGTCGCAGATGACGTCAGCGAGAAAACCGGTGCGCAGCGATACGTTGCCGGCGCGTTGGGACCCACCAATCGAACGGCCTCGCTGTCGCCGGATGTGAACGATCCCGGATTTCGCAACATCAGCTTCGATGAGCTGGTGGCGGCGTATTCCGATGTCACGCGTGCCTTGATGGCGGGCGGCGTCGACTTGATTTTGATCGAGACGGTGTTCGACACCTTGAACGCCAAAGCGGCGCTGTTTGCGGTACGCCAGGTGTTCGATGAGGCAGGGAGCGAACTGCCCATCATCGTCTCGGGCACGATCACCGATGCCTCGGGCCGCACCTTGTCGGGCCAAACCACCGAAGCCTTTTGGAATTCCATTCGCCACGCGAAACCGATGGTTGTGGGGTTGAACTGCGCGTTGGGCGGCAAGCAGCTTCGGCCCTATATCGAAGAGCTGTCGCGCATTGCCGATACCTATGTCTGCGCCTACCCCAATGCCGGGCTGCCCAATGCCTTCGGCGAGTACGACGAAACGGCCAATGAGACCGCTGAGATTTTGAGGGACTTCGCCGCCAGCGAATTCGTGAACATGGTGGGCGGCTGCTGCGGCACGACGCCGGAGCACATTCGCGCCATCGTGCGCGCCGTCGCGGGGATCACGCCGCGCGAGGTGCCGAGCGTCGAGTCGGCCTGCCGCTTGAGCGGCTTGGAGCCCCTGACCATCGACGCCAACAGCCTGTTCGTCAATGTGGGAGAGCGCACCAACGTGACGGGGTCGGCCAAGTTTCGCAAGCTCATCGAGGCCAACGACTACGCCGCCGCGGTCGACGTGGCGCGCCAGCAAGTGGCGAACGGCGCGCAGATGATCGATGTGAACATGGACGAGGGCATGCTCGACTCGCAGGCGGCGATGGTGAAATTCTTGAGCCTGATCGCCGGGGAGCCGGATATTGCCCGCGTGCCCGTCATGATCGACTCGTCGAAATGGTCGGTCATCGAAGCGGGACTGAAGTGCGTGCAAGGCAAGGGCATCGTCAATTCCATCAGCTTGAAGGAAGGCGAAGAGGCATTTCTCGTGCACGCCAGGCTGTGCCAGCGCTACGGTGCTGCCGTGGTGGTGATGGCCTTCGATGAGAAAGGGCAGGCAGACACCATTGACCGCAAGGTGAGCATCTGCGAGCGCGCCTACCGCATCTTGACCGAGAAGATCCAGTTCCCGCCCGAGGATATTATTTTCGATCCGAATATCTTTGCGGTGGCCACGGGCATCGAGGAGCACAACCGCTACAGCCTGGACTTCATCGAGGCGACCGCAGCCATCAAGCAACGCATGCCGCTGGTGCATATCAGCGGCGGCGTCAGCAACGTGTCGTTCTCGTTTCGCGGCAATGAGCCGGTTCGCGAGGCCATGCACTCGGTGTTTCTGTACCACGCGATTCGCGCCGGCCTCACCATGGGCATCGTCAACGCCGGTCAGCTCGCCATTTACGAGGACATTCCGGCCGATCTGCGGGAACGCGTCGAGGACGTGATTCTGGCGCGCCGCGAGGACGCCACCGAGCGGCTGCTGGAAATCGCCGAGCAATTCAAAGGCGGCGGCAGCGTCAAGCGCGGCGATGACCTCGAGTGGCGCAAGTTGCCGGTTGCCGAGCGGCTGCAGCACGCGCTGATCAAGGGCTTGGATGAATTTGTGTTCGAGGATACGGAAGAGGCGCGTCTGCAGGCGAAACGGCCGCTCGATGTCATCGAAGGGCCCCTGATGGACGGCATGAACGTGGTCGGCGATTTGTTCGGCGCCGGCAAAATGTTTCTGCCGCAGGTGGTCAAATCGGCGCGCGTGATGAAGCAGGCGGTCGGCCACCTCGTGCCATTCATCGAGGAGGAAAAAGCGCGCTCAGGCGATG
>DATHFW010000159.1:0-8399 GCA_035317945.1 Steroidobacteraceae bacterium
ATCGGACATGCCTCTCGATGCCTTTCCCAACATCGTACGTTGGATCGACGGCCTGTTGCGCATTCCCGCCTGGGCACAGCCCTGGCCCGCGAGACGAGAGATCCTGGAACTGGCGAGCTGACGATCGGTTTTTGCAACTTACTAATATTGGCAACTTACAATCTGGAGCGAACATGAAAAATTATCTGGCGATCTTTCTCGGTACACCGGCCTCACCCAAATTCGCGGAATTTATGGCGATGGAAGAAGGCAAGCGCAAGAAGATCGAGGCGACGGGCATGAAAGCGTGGGGAGACTGGATGCAGAAGCATCAGTCGGTGATTGTCCAGACCGGAGGGCCATTGGGTAAAACCAAACGAACATCCGCTCAGGGCGTATCGGACACCAAAAACAATCTGTCAGGCTTCGTGGTCGTCAAGGCCGACTCCCACGACGCGGCGGCAAAGTTGTTCGAAAAACATCCGCATTTCACGATTTTCCCCGGCGACTCGGTGGAGATCATGGAAATCCTGCCGATTCCGGGGCAACCGCAGGCCTGACACCTTCGGGGGTGCGATTCCCTTGGGCGGCCGTACGCAAGCGAGTGCATTCTGTTCTATGCTTGCGTATGGCTCCAATGAGTTTCGATTGGCGCGCGGGCTATCCTTCGCTGCGCCTGCCGCTCTTCGCACGCAACATCGTATCCACCTCTCATCCGCTGGCCGCCCAAGTTGGCTTATCGCTGCTGCAAAGGGGCGGCAATGCGGTGGACGCCGCCATCGGCGCCGCCGCCGCGATGACCGTCTTGGAGCCTTGCAGCAACGGTTTGGGCTCCGATGCCTTTTGCATTTTATGGGACGGCGAAAAGCTTCACGGCCTCAATGCCTCGGGACGCGCGCCGGCGGCGTGGAACGTAGATTATTTTCGCAAGAAATATGGTGCAGAAGCGCGCCAGCCGCCGATGCGCGGCTGGGATTCGGTGACCGTGCCGGGTGCCGTCGCGGGATGGGTGGAGCTCTCGCGCCGTTTCGGCAAGCTGAGCTTCGGCGACCTGCTCACCCCCGCGATTGAGATTGCCGAACGCGGCTATGCGGTGCCGGTGGTGGTGCAAGAAAAGTGGGCGGCGGCCGTCCCGGATCTCAAGGATCTTCCCGGCTTTGCGGAGACTTTCATGCCGGGCGGCCGCGCACCGCAGGTCGGGGAGCGCTTCGTATTCCCGGGCGCGGCGCGCGCGCTGACGAGGATCGCGGTGACGCAGGGCACTGCTCTTTACGGCGGCGAAATCGCGGCGGCCGCGGCGGCGCATGCGGCACAACACGGCGGCGCGATGCGCGTTCAGGACTTCGAAGCGTACTCGCCCGAGTGGGTTGAGCCCATCGGCATGGATGTCTACGGCCACCGGCTGCACCAGATCCCGCCGAACGGGCAGGGCATCGCGGCACTCATCGCGCTCGGTATCCTGCAACACGTGGATGTGGCGGCGCATGCGATTGACAGCCCCGCATCCCAGCATTTGCAAATCGAAGCGATGAAGCTGGGATTCGCCGATACCTATGCGCACGTGGCCGACCCGATCGCCATGCGCCGCTCGGTGGAGGAGATGCTTGATCCAAAGTATCTTAAAACGCGCGCCGCACTCATCGATCCTGAACGCGCGCAAGTATTCGGCGAGGGTCTTGGCGATAGAGGCGGCACCATTTATCTCACCGCGGCGGACGAGAGCGGCATGATGGTGAGCTTCATTCAAAGCAACTACATGGGCTTCGGCTCAGGAATCGTGGTGCCGGAATATGGACTGTCGCTGCAGAATCGCGGGCACGCCTTCTCGCTCGATGCGGCCAGTCCCAATTGCGTCGCGCCCCGCAAGCGGCCGTTTCATACCATCATTCCGGGCTTTCTCACCAAGGACGGCTTGCCGCAAATGAGCTTCGGCGTGATGGGCGCCAACATGCAGCCGCAGGGACATCTGCAGACCTTGGTGCGCATGCTGGTGTACCGGCAGCATCCGCAGGCGGCCTGCGATGCGCCGCGATGGCGTTTCAATCAAGGCCTTGGCATAAACGTCGAGGCGGCAATGCCGGGCGCGACCATCCGCGAGCTGGTTCGCCTTGGCCATCAAATCGAAGTGATTCAAGACAGCTATCAGGATTTCGGCGCCGGTCAATTCATCTGGCGCTTGGGCGATCCGGCTGTGGAAGGCTATGTGGCCGCGAGCGATCCGCGGCGCGACGGCCAAGCGGCCGGCTACTAGCAGCACCTGGGGCGCCGCAGCGCACCAGGCTGCTCAGGCGCCGCTGACCGACCGTTTGCGCGCCTGACTCTGCAGTGCCCACCACTGCTCGACTTGGGCGGTGAGTCCCGCAGCATCGAGTCCCGCCCGGGCCAGGCAGGTGTCGCGCGTTCCGTGTTCGATGAAGCGATCGGGAATACCGATGTGCAGCATGGGCAGCTGCAATCCGGCGGCGGTGAGCAATTCACCCACGCCTGAACCTGCGCCGCCGCTGATGGCGTTTTCCTCGATGGTGATGAGGGCGCGGTGCCGTGAGGCAATCGACAGCACCAATTTTTCATCGAGCGGCTTCACGAAGCGCATGTTGACGATGGTGGCGTCCAAGCGCTCCGCAATTTTCTGCGCCGAGTCGACCAGCGCGCCGAATGCCAGTATGGCGAGCCCGCTGCGTCCTTCGCGGCGCAGTTGTGCCTGTCCTACGGCAAGCGCCGTCATTTCCGCGGCGATGGGCACGCCGGGTCCGGTGCCGCGCGGATAGCGAATCACCGACGGCGAACTCAAGGTGGTGCCGGTGTACAGCATCTGGCGGCATTCGTTCTCGTCCGCCGGCGCCATGATGATCATGTTGGGAATGCATCGCAGGAACGACAGATCGTAGCTGCCTTGGTGGGTGGCGCCGTCGCTGCCGACCAAACCTGCGCGGTCGACGGCGAAAACCACCGGTAGATTCTGCAGCGCGACGTCGTGGATGAGTTGATCGTAGGCACGCTGCAGAAACGTGGAATAGATCGCCACGACCGGCTTCAATCCTTCCACCGCCATGCCGGCGGCCAACGTGACGGCGTGCTGCTCGGCGATCGCCACGTCGAAATAGCGCGTGGGATATCGCTTCGAGTATTCGACCAAACCAGAACCCTCGCGCATCGCAGGCGTGATGCCGACGATGGCCGGGTCGCGTTCCGCCATGTCGCACAGCCACTTGCCGAAAATCTGCGAATAGGAAGGACCGGAGCTCGCTTCCTTGAAAATCATGCCGCTGGCGGGATCGAACGGCCCGGGTCCATGCCACTTGATCGGATCCGCCTCTGCCGGGGCATAACCCTTGCCCTTGCGCGTCACGACGTGCAGGAACTGCGGTCCGCGCAGCTTTTGCAAATTCCGCAGGGTATTGACCAAGGCTTTCACATCATGGCCATCGATGGGGCCGATATAGTTGAAACCCATTTCCTCGAACAACGTGCCCGGCAGCACCATGCCTTTCAAGTGCTCTTCCGAGCGGCGCGCCAGTTCCCAAACCGTGGGCATCTGTCTCAAGACCTTTTTGCCGCTCTCGCGCAGGTGGGAATACATCTTGCCGGACAACGCGCGCGCCAGATAATTAGAGAGCGCGCCGACATTTTCCGAAATCGACATGTCGTTGTCGTTCAACACGATCAGCAGGTCCGCCGGCAGCGAGCCGGCATGATTCAGCGCTTCGAACGCCATGCCCGCCGTCAGCGCGCCGTCGCCGATAATGGCGACGACCCGGCGATTCTCGCCGCGTTGCGCTGCCGCGACGGCCATGCCGAGCGCGGCGCTGATCGAGGTGCTGGAGTGGCCGACGCCGAACGTGTCGTATTCGCTCTCGCTGCGGGTCGGGAAGGGCGCCAGCCCCGCGTCCTGCTTGATGGTATGTAGCTTGTCGCGCCGGCCCGTGAGCACCTTATGCGGATACGCCTGGTGCCCCACATCCCAGACCAGGCGGTCATCGGGGGTGTTGAACACGTAATGCAGGGCAATCGTCAGCTCGACCGTGCCCAATCCTGCGGCAAAGTGCCCACCGCGGGTCGCGACGCTTTGAATCAGAAATTGACGCAATTCCTGCGCCAGAACGGTCAGTTTCGCAGCCGGCATGCGGCGCAGGTCCGCCGGGGAGGCGATGGTTTCGAGCAGGGGATAGCTGGCGGGCGGTACGTCCATATCGCTCCAGTTTATACTGCTGCACCCGGATAGTGGCAATGAGCTACCGTAGATGTTGCGGATTTGCACCATCGGTGACCGGCTGACATGATGCTATTTTTACAAGTTTCCGAGATACTGCCAGCATGGATTCCGTCAGTTCAGATGAGGTCTACCAGGATCAGATTCTGCCGCATGTCTCGCGCACCTTTGCGTTGACCATACCGCAACTGCCGCCTGCGTTGAGCATTCCCGTCACCAGCGCCTACCTGCTGTGCAGAATCGCCGATACTATCGAGGACGAACCCGCGCTGTCTGCCCCCGAGACGCTGGCCTTCCTGCAACGATTCAGCGCGGTGGCGGGAGGAATCGGCGATCCCAAGGCCCTGGCGCGCGATCTGGAGCACCGGCTGTCGGACCGGACGTTGCCGACGGAGCGCGATCTGGTCAGCAACATGGACCGCGTCGTCCGGGTGACGGCGAACTTGGGCGAGGCCCAGCATGCCGCCATTCGGCGCTGCGTCGAGCTCATGTGCTACGGCATGCCACGCTTCCAGTTCAATGCCAGCGTCAGGGGTTTGCCTAAGTCGAGCGATTTGGACGACTATTGCTACTATGTCGCGGGAGTCGTGGGCGAGATGCTCACCGACCTGTTCTGCGATTATTCAGTGGATATCGAGCGCCGCCGTGCTGCGCTCGCCGCCCTGGCTGCTTCATTCGCCCAAGGGCTGCAGATGACCAATATTCTCAAAGACGTCTGGGAAGATCGCAGCCGCGGCGCCTGCTGGCTGCCGCAGGACGTGTTTACCCGGCACGGCGTGGATCTTGCGCAAGTTTCCAAGGAAACCAACGATCCGCGCTTCAGCGCGGGAATGACGGAACTCGTGGCCGTTGCACATGCGCATTTGCGCAATGCGCTGGATTACACTTTGTTAATCCCCGGCAAGGAGAAGGGCATTCGCCGCTTCTGCCTGTGGGCCATCGGCCTCGCCATCCTCACCTTGCGCAAAATTGCGCACAACCCCGGTTTCACCGCCGGCGCACAGGTCAAGGTATCGAGAACCGCGGTGAGCATGACCATGCTCATGACCAACACCTTCATCGGCAATGATTGGATGCTGCGGCGCCTATTTTCAGTGGCGGCGCGCGGCTTGCCGCTGGCGCGACTCCCCGAGCTGCGCCGGCCGCGGCCGACACCCGTCATGAGCGACGACGCTGAACGCGAACAACACGCGCTGCGCCGCTACGGGAGTTCAGGGTCGTGAATCGAACCTCGCCGAAACCCACTCCGTTCCCCGCGGAGCTCCCGGACGCGCGCAGCGACATCGTCTCGCACACGCTGAAGCGGATAGCGGATTCCTCCCCGCTCGACCGCGCCATCGCTGAGGCGCGCGATGCGCTGATTGCGCAACAACACCAACAGGGCTACTGGCTCTATGAACTCGAGGCGGACTGCACCATCCCAGCGGAGTACATCATGATGATGCACTTCCTGGATGAGATCGATGCGCCGCTCGAGAGCAAGATCGCCAATCACCTGCGCTCGCGGCAGGCCGAGCACGGCGGATGGCCGCTGTATCACAACGGCGAATTGGATTTGAGCTGCACCATCAAGGCCTATTACGCGCTGAAACTTGCCGGCGACAACCCCTTGGCGCCGCACATGTCGAAGGCCCGCGCCGCGATCTTGGAGCGGGGCGGTGCCGCCAAAGCGAATGTGTTCACGCGGATCGCGCTCGCGCTGTTCGGCGAGCTGCCCTGGCGCGGTGTGCCCTATATTCCCGTGGAAATCATGCTGCTGCCGAAGTGGTTTCCATTTCATATCGACAAGGTGTCCTACTGGTCGCGCACCGTCATGGTGCCCTTGTTCATCTTGTGCACGCGCAAGCCCAAGGCCAAGAATCCACGCAACATCGGCATCCGCGAGCTGTTCACGACGCCTCCCGAAAAAGAGCGGCACTACTTCAAGCGCAGCGGAATGCTCGCGAAGGCATTCCTGCTTTTCGATCATGTCGGACGCATGATCGATCCCTTGATTCCGGCGCGCATGCGAGCGCAGGCGACCAAGCGCGCGGAGAGCTGGGTTCTTGAACGGCTGAACGGCGAGGATGGACTCGGCGCAATTTTCCCCGCGATGGTCAATGCGCTGGAGGCCATGGTGATCCTGGGTTATCCCAAAGACCACCCCAGCCGCGTCACCGCCAAGCGCGCCTTGCAGAAGCTGCTGGTGGTCGGTCCTTCCAGCGCCTATTGCCAGCCTTGCGTTTCGCCGATTTGGGACACGGCGCTTGCCTGTCTCGCGATGCAGGAAGCCGGTGATAGTTCGTCACGCGACGCATCGACGCGAGCGCTCGACTGGCTGAAAACCAAGCAGCTGCTGGATGAGCCCGGCGATTGGCGCGTGAAGCGGCCTGATCTGCCCGGCGGCGGTTGGGCATTTCAATTCGGAAATGATTTCTATCCCGACCTCGACGATACGGCCGTGGTCGCCTGGGCCATGCATCAGGCGCGCGATTCGGCCCGCTACGATGAAAGCGTGCGTCGTGCGCTCGACTGGTTGGTGGGGATGCAAAGCCGCGACGGCGGTTTTGCGGCGTTCGATGCTGACAACACCTGTTACTACCTGAACAAGATTCCCTTCGCCGATCATGGCGCACTGTTGGATCCTCCCACCAGCGATGTGACCGCGCGGGTTGTCACCGTGCTGGCGCGCATCGGCCGGCCGCAGGACAAGCCTGCGCTCACCCGGGCAATCGCGTATTTGCGCAAACAGCAGGAACAGAACGGTTCGTGGTTCGGCCGCTGGGGAACCAATTACATCTACGGCACGTGGTCGGTTCTCATGGCGCTGGCGCAGGCGCACATTGGGCCGGATGACCCCATGGTCAAGCGCGCGGTAACGTGGCTCAAGCATCAGCAGAATTCAGACGGGGGCTGGGGTGAGAGCAACGATAGCTATGCGCTGCAGTCGCGGGCTGCGGAAGACTTTGGCAGCACGCCGTACCAAACCGCCTGGGCGCTGTTGGCGCTGATGTCGGCCGGGGAAGCGTCATCCGAGGCGGTGCGCCGCGGCGCCGAGTACTTGCTCCATACCCGCCAAGCGGATGACCTGTGGAGCCACCCGAGCTATACCGCTCCAGGGTTTCCGCGAGTGTTTTATCTGCGCTACCACGGCTATTCGGCTTATTTTCCCCTCTGGGCGCTGGCCGCCTACCGAAATCTCACCCGTCGTGGAATCGCTCATTGAGTCGCGGAACCCATCATTGATCGCAGTGGGCGTCGTTGCGGCGCTTGAGGTTGAGGCACGCGCGTTGGGACCCTCGATTCCGAAAGGCGGAGACCCGCCGTTGAGCGAGTTGGCAGCCTTTAGCGACGGCGCGTTACTGGCGGTCAGCGGCATCGGCCGCGATGCGGCCGAAAGGGCGGCGCGCTCACTGGTCGACGCCGGTGTCGCCGCGCTCATGACGTTCGGCATGGCCGGCGGCCTCGATCCAGCGCTTCAGGCGGGCAGCGTGGTTCTGCCCTGCGAGTTGATTTCTGCGGACGGTACCCGATTCCTCGCATCCCGGTCCTGGCGCGAACGCGTCGCCGCCGCGGTCGGTCCGTTGCGTGCGGTGAGTGCCGGCAACTTGCTGACCAGCGTTCGTGCAATTGACACGCCCGCCGACAAATCCGCGGCGTTTCGCGATACAGGCGCTGCCGCGGTCGACATGGAGAGTGCGGCTGTCGCGGCCATTGCCTCGCATCACAACCTGCCCTTTATCGCCGTGCGCGTCATCGTCGATACGGCTGCGGATACGCTGCCGCGCGCCGTGGTCAATGCCAGCCGCGCAGGACGGGTGCAAATCGGCCGGCTGATGGCCGGCCTGATTCTGGCGCCCGGTGAGATCGGCGCGCTCATTCGCCTGATGCAGCGCTATCGCATCGCCATGCGCTCGTTGCGCGCAATCGGTGCGCACCTGGCATGAGGGCGCTGGTAACGGGTGCGACGGGATTTGTCGGCGCCGCGGTCGCCAGAGCGCTGCTGGCTGCGCAATGGCAGGTGCGCGTGCTGGCGCGCAAAGGCTCGGATCGGCGCAACTTGCAAGGCCTCGCCGTTGAAGTGGCGGAGGGTGATCTCGCTGACGCAGAGTCGTTGCAGCGCGCCGCCCAAGAATGCGTCGCCTTGTTCCACGTAGCCGCCGACTATCGGCTGGGCGCGCCGGATCCTTCGCAATTGTATCGAGCCAATGTCGAGGGAACTCGCAATGTA
>DATHFW010000160.1:0-4407 GCA_035317945.1 Steroidobacteraceae bacterium
TGAAACGACCACGAGATCGGCCGCGATCTGCGAGGCCTCATCCAGCAAGATGCCCGCCGTCGCGTCGTCCTTGATTTCTTCGAGCGACTTGACCGGTTTGACATCGTGCGCCGCGCGCCATGCGTTTTCACGATCGAGCCGTTCGCTCTCCACGCGTTTGCGTTCTGCTTCGCGAGTCTTCAGATTCAAGGACAGCGTTTTCTGGCTGCGCATGGCCTCGAGTGCCGCAATATCTTCTTTCAGGTATTTGAAGTCCGCGCTGCCGGCAGTTCGATCCGCGTGCAATTTTTCCAGAGTTGAAGCAATCGGCTTCAAATCGCCTTCGACTCGGAAGGTTGCCGGTTCGATGTGATCCCAGGGCAGGGCACGGTCACGGGTGCTCTCGCCGACTTCATTGGCATCGATGAGCGAGGGCAGCTGGATATCCGGCGTTACGCCGCGATCCTGAGTGCTCTCGCCGGTAATCCGGTAGTACTTGCCGATGGTGACATTCAGCTGCCCCAATTCCGGCTTACGCCCGAAAATCGTGTAGTTGAGCGGATGCGCGTTTTGCACCGTGCCCTTGCCATAGGTCTGTTGACCGATGATGAGCCCGCGTCCGTAATCCTGGATGGCGCCCGCGAAGATCTCGGAGGCCGACGCGCTGAAGCGATCGACCAGTACGACCATGGGGCCGCTGTAGAAGATCGCCGGGTTCGGATCATCATCCACTTCGATATGCCCCGTGGTGTCGCGAAGCTGCACGACAGGTCCGCGATCGATGAACAAACCCGTGAGCGATTCCGCTTCCGGCAAATAACCGCCGCCATTGGCGCGCAAGTCCATGATCAAAACTTCGGCGCCGTCTTTGCGCAGCTCGCTGATCAGGCGCTGAACGTCGCGTGTGGTGCTGCGGTAGTCCTTGGCGCCGGCGCGGCTGGCATCGTAGTCTTGATAAAAGCTCGGCACCGTAATGACGCCGACTTTGACTTCCTTGCCGTTGCGCACAACCGTGCGCAAGGTCTTGTGGGCAGCTTGGGCTTCGAGCGACACGCGGTTGCGCGTGAAGTCGACCACTTTCTGCACCGAGCCCGGGGCCGCCCCCGCCGGCAGCAGCTGCAATCGCACCAGCGTGCCGCCGGGGCCGCGAATCTTCTGCACCACGTCGTCCAAGCGCCAGCCGATCACGTCGGTGAGCTCTCCGCTCTTGCCTTCGCCGACGGCGGTAATTCGATCGCTCGCGGCCAGCTTGCCGCTGACGGCGGCCGGGCCGCCGGCGATGACGTCGATGACCGTCACATAGTCGTCGGTCAATTGCAGCGAGGCGCCGATGCCCTCGTAGCTCAAACTCATCTGAATGTTGTATTCCTCGGAGTTGCGCGCCGAGAAATAATTCGAATGCGGATCCAACGACAGCACGAAGGCATTCATGAATGCCTCGAACACATCGTCGGGCTTGCTCTGATCCATGCGCTTCGCGACGTGCTCGTAGCGCTTGCGCAGAACATCGACAACTTCGGGCCACTGCTTGCCGGCCGTCACCAGCGAGAGGGCGTCATTCTTGACGCGCTTGCGCCACAGTTCGTTCATCTCCGCGGCGTTGGCGGGCCAGGGCTCCTTTTCGCGGTCGAAATTAAACGACTCGTCGAGCTCGAAATCCGGTTTCTTGTTGAGCAGATCGATGGCGTAGGCCATGCGCTCGCGGCTGCGCTGCTGATAGCGGCGGAAGATGACGAATGACGGCTCGACGTCGCCGGTCTTGATGGCGTCGTCGAGTTCGTAGCGGTACTTCTCGAACTCCGCGATGTCGCTCGCGAAGAAATAACTTCTCGCGCCGTCGATGGCATCGAGATAGCGGTCGAGGATCAAGCTGGAAAGATGATCGTCGAGCGGCGCCCGGCGGTAGTGCTCATGCGCGACGATGTCGGCCACGCGGCGTGCGACGTAGTTTTGCTGCTCAGTGGGTGCGAGGGCGGCGGCGGCCGCCGCGGGTGCTGCGGCCGGCGGCGTCATGGCAGCGCCTAACAGGGCGGCAAGTCCCACTGCGCTCGCGCAGACGGCAATGCCGGTAATCCATCGCGAACGAGTGGCTTTAAGCCGTTTGAGTATCACCGTCGCCGTTCTCCTGTAAACTTCCTTCCCCAGTCCCTTCAAGGCTAGAGAAGCCCGTGCCTCCTAGCAAGTGTATATGAGCCGGAGGATATGCGTCCGTTCACGGTTTTGATCGGTATCGTCCTAGGATCTGCCGCATCGATCACTTTTGGCCTGGGCGCCGTCCTGGTGGTGTTCTTCGTCTTGATGGGCGAACACCCGGACTTGTCGCGCGAAATGCCGCAACTGGCGGGCAGCCTGGTGGCCTTCGCAATTTTGACCACCGCCAGCGCCGGGAGTTTCCTCGGGCAGGCGCGCCTGCGGCCGTGGCGCGGTTGGGCCCATCTCGCCACAGGGATTTCCCTGGGTATCGTGGTTCTGTTGTATTGGCCCCGCCGCAATTGACCGACACAATGAGTAACTCTATGCGACGAGCTGAACATCTTATGGTGGCTTTGGCCTTCGCCGGACTCACCTTGCCGGGCTGCACCATGCACCCCAAGGAACCGCCGCCCTCCACCGACATTGACGATACCGCCTTCGCCGATCACGTCCGCGTGCTGGCCTCGGATGACTTCTTGGGCCGCAAGCCCGGGACGCCGGGTGAGGACAAGACGGTCAATTATCTGGTCGAAAAATTTCACAAGCTGGGCCTGAAGCCCGGCAACGGCAACAGCTATGTTCAGCAAGTGCCGTTGGTGCAAATCACCGCGAGCGCCGATGCGACATTATCCGCAACTACCCCAAGCGGTCCGCGCAACCTGGTTTTCGGCAAGGACGTGGTGATATGGACCAAGCGCGCCGTGCCTGAGATACAGGTGTCGCGCAGCGAGTTGGTGTTTGTCGGCTACGGTATCGTCGCGCCGGAATATTCGTGGAATGACTACGCGAACTTCGACGTTCATGGCAAGACGGTCGTGGTCTTGGCCAATGATCCGGGCTATGCGTCCAAGGATCCCACCGTGTTCAAGGGCAATGCGATGAGCGAGTACGGGCGCATTGCCTACAAAGTGGAGGAGGCGGCCCGTCAGGGCGCGCATGGCGTGCTGCTCATTCACGACGCTCTCGCGACCGGCTACGGTTGGAATGTGATTCAAGCCACTTGGACCGGGGCGCAATTTGAATTGGCGTCTGCGGATGGATACGCCGGCCGCGCGGCCATCGAAGGCTGGATTCAAAACGATGCCGCGCGCGCGCTTTTCGCCGCGGCGGGCCTTGATTTCACGCGACTGGCAGTCGCTGCAGCCTATCCTGGATTCAAGGCCGTGCCGATGGGCGTCAAAGTTGATGCGACGATTCACAACGCGATTCACGCCTTCAATTCCCAGAATGTGATCGCGCTCTGGCCGGGGCGCCGGGGACATGAATATGTCATGTACGCAGCCCATTGGGATTCGTTGGGAGTCGACGAGGCCCGGCCGGGTCACAACGTCTTCAATGGCGCGGTCGACAATGCAACCGGCGTCGCCGGCTTGCTGATGCTGGCGCAATCCTTTGTGCGCACAGATCCGAAGCCTGACCGCTCGATTGCGTTCCTGGCCACGACGGCCGCCGAACCCGATTTGCTGGGCTCGCAGTACTACGTCGACAACCCGCTGCTGTCTTTGCGGCAAACCGTAGCCGTCATCAATGTGGACACTTTGATCAACGGCGGGCGAACGCGCGATGTCAGCATTCTCGGCTTCGGCAATACGGATTTGGAAGACACGGCGCGTGCCGAGGCGCTGCTGCAGGGGCGCGAAGCTCATCCGGAGCCGAGTCCCCAACTGGGTTTGTATTTCCGCTCCGACAGCTACAGCTTCGCCCGCAAGGGCGTTCCGGTGTTGTACGTGCAGGCCGGAATCGACAGCGCGGCGCGAGGGCCGGTGTGGGGGAAGGCGCAGATCGAGGATTACTTTGCGCGCCGCTATCGCCAGACCAGCGACCAGTATTCCCCTGACTGGGATGTCGGCGGTCCGGTGGTTGATCTCACGCTTGACTATCAGGTAGGACTTCGGCTGGCGAATAGCAGGCGTTTTCCGCGCTGGTATCCGAACAGTGAGTTTCGCACCTCTCACCGCGGCGCGAATGCCTCGCCGGGCGATTAGCCCGCCCGGCGATTCAGAGACTAGCGTTTGCCTACTTTGGTCCAGTTTTTTTTGCGGTCAAAGCTGCCGGAAGAGTTGTAAGGATCTGAGCCCTGCTCTTTGTAGGAAACCTTCTTGGGGCCCGGATCGAGCGCCAGAGTTTGCGCAGCTTTTGCCTGCCGCAACTCGAGCACAGCGAAGCTGAAACCCGTGTCGTCGTCTGCTCGTCTTTTGTACCCGCTCGCCATGGTCTGCCTCTTCAAAAATGTCG
>DATHFW010000161.1:0-15661 GCA_035317945.1 Steroidobacteraceae bacterium
CAACTGTTCGAGCGCGAGGGCCGGGCGCTCACGCGCACCACCGCTGCGGGCGAGGAGATCATTTCGCGCGCGAGCAGCATCTTGCGTGAAATGCAAAATATCCGCCGCACGTCGGCGGAGCTGCGCAAAGCCGACGGCGGCACGCTGTCGATCGCCACGACGCACACGCAGGCCCGTTACGTGCTGCCGCAGGTGATTCGCAAGTTTCGGATCAAGTATCCGAAGGTGCGCCTGCACCTGCATCAGGGCACGTCCGAACAGATCTCGGAAATGGTCGCGCGCGATCGAGTCGATTTCGCGATTGCCACCGGCTCGGAGGAATTATTCCCGCACTTGGTGCGCCTGCCCGTATACCACTGGCATCGGGCGGTGGTCGTGCCGCGCGGCCACCCGCTGGCATCCGCAGGAAAGCTGACGCTCAAGAAGCTGGCTGAATACCCCATCGTGACTTACGTGTTCAGCTTCTCCGGTCGATCGTCGCTGCCTGCCCTGTTTGAAACGGCCGGCCTGTCGTTGGATGTGGCGTTGACCGCGCGTGATTCGGACGTGATCAAGACCTATGTGCGCATCGGCTTAGGCGTCGGCATCCTGGCCCGCCTGGCGATGGACCCGGTGGCCGATGCCGATTTGGTGGTGCTGGATGCCTCCCACCTGTTCGAGGGGCATACCACCTGGATCGGATTTCGCCGCAGCGCGCTGCTGCGCGCGTATATGTATGAATTCATCGAGCTGCTGGCGCCTCACTTGCCTCGCAAGCTGGTGCGCGAGGTCGAAAAACTCGATACCCAGGAAGAAGTCGACAAGGTTCTGAGGGATCTGGTCATCCCGTTGCGCGACATGCCGTGATCGCATATGCAGATGACCGGACGGTAGTTCAGGTGCTTAGCCAAGCCCGCTAGCCTGATTGCCCGCCGATGTTGCGGCCAAGCAAGGTGGGGTGAACCGATGAGCAAGCACGGGAGGCGCTTCGCGCGCGAATACGTCTGGTTTGCATTGGCGCTGATCGCCATACTATTGGGCTCCGCGGCGCGCGCCGCGACGGATGAACCCAGCCCCGGCCCCAAAAAGCCCACCACCGAGGAACTCGAGCGGCGCATTGCGATACTCGAGCAAAAATTGGAGGCGCAGCAACAGGCGATAGCGGAGTTGTTGCGATCGCAGGGTCAAGCAGCGCTGGCACAGCGAGCAAGGTCAGCTGAACCAGCGCCGTCCGGCGCCGCGCGAGAAACAGCTGCGGCTTCGCCGCCCGCCGCCCCTTCGCCGCAGGCCGCCGCTGCGCCTCCAGCCGCCGCGCAGACGGCCGCAACCGCCCCGCAACGTCCCGTGACGGAGCAGCAGGCGGGATCCGCCACTCAGTCCAACCCGCAAATTTTCGCAGGCCCCGGCGGATTCTCTTTCCAGTCGCCCGACGGCGCGAATCAGATTCGCTTCCACGGGGAGTTCGATTTCGACGGGCGCTTTTACGACGACAATTTGACGCCGGACGGTTCGCGCAGTACCTGGCTGCTGCGCCGCGCGCGGCCCATCCTCGAGGGCACCTTCGCGAATATC
This sequence comes from Steroidobacteraceae bacterium, assembly GCA_035317945.1. Taxonomy (GTDB): domain Bacteria; phylum Pseudomonadota; class Gammaproteobacteria; order Steroidobacterales; family Steroidobacteraceae; genus Bog-1198. The sequence goes on from DATHFW010000161.1 coordinate 1,552, forward strand.
TTCGATTTTCGCTTCAATCCGGATTTCGCCGGCGGCAAGACCGTCATTCAGGATGCATTCGTCGCGGCGCGGTTCAATCCTCTGTTCGTCGTGACCGCCGGCAAATTCAAGGAGCCCTTTGGACTCGAGCGGTTGCAATTGTCGCCCAACAATCGATTCATCGAATTGGGTCTGCCCAGCGATCTGGTGCCGAATCGCGATCTCGGCCTGCAGGTCTCCGGAACCTATGTTTTTCCGACCGGCACGCTGACTTATCAGGTCGGCTACTTCAACGGCGTGGCGGATGGCAGCAGTACCGATGCGAACAGCTCGCCCGATGTGGACAACAATGACAAGAAGGACTGGGTGGCGAGACTATTCGCGCAGCCATTCCTGCGGACAGACTCGGTGTTCCGGTACTTGGGCGCGGGAATCGCGGTCAGCTACGCCAATCAAGTGGGCAGTGCCGCCAACACGCTTCTGACGTCCTACAAGACGGAAACCCAGCGTAATTTCTTCAATTACGATGCTGCGACGTCGGCGGCCGGCGCGACGATTGCGAACGGCGAACGCCTGCGCGTATCGCCTCAGGCATACTATTACTACAAGCGCTTCGGGCTGCTCACCGAGTACGTCAGTGAATCGCAAGACGTGTCGCGTACCTTCGGCACGGGCGCAAACGCGCTGACGCGCCGCGCGCGGCTGAAACCGGATAGCTGGCAAGTAGGAACAACCTTTCTCATGACCGACGATGACGCGACATTCGGAACGGTAGTGCCCAAGCGGCCCTTTGCGCTCGACCAGCCAGGCTGGGGCGCGCTCGAGTTCGCGGCGCGCGTCAGTCAATTGAAACTGGATTCCGCGACGTTTTTCACGCCGGCCGGCACCGCCGCGGAGTGGTTCGCCGATCCCAGCGCCCAGGCCCGCGAGGCGACGGCCTGGACTCTGGGATTGAATTGGTATCTGACCCAGAACGTGGCTTGGTATCTCAACTACACCAAGACGAGTTTCGACGGCGGCGCGCCGGATGGCAAAGATCGCGCGGATGAGAGCGCGGTGTTCACGCGCTTCCAAGTGGCGTTCTGAACGATGCCAGGCTCACGCAGAATGCTCAGACTGGCTCCCGCAACTGCGGCAATGGCGGCAAGGGCAATGGTTGCAGCGGCCCTGCTGATGCTCGGGCTGGCCGCGGGCGCCTCGTCGCAGGCGGCCACCGTGAAACTGCTGAACGTCTCCTATGATCCGACGCGCGAGCTCTACGACGAATACAACAAAGCGTTTGCCGTGTATTGGAAGAGCAAGACCGGCGACACCGTGATCGTCAATCAAAGCCACGGTGGGTCGGGAAAGCAGGCGCGCTCGGTGATCGACGGCCTCGAGGCCGATGTGGTAACCCTGGCATTGGCCTACGATATCGACGCCCTCGCCGTGCAGGGGAACTTGATCCCGCCAAACTGGCAGAAGCGGCTGCCGAACAACAGCACGCCGTATACCTCGACCATTGTCTTTCTGGTGCGCAAGGGGAACCCTAAAAATATTCGTGACTGGGGCGATCTGGTGCGGCCGGATGTTCAGGTGATCACACCGAGCCCAAAAACTTCCGGCGGCGCACGCTGGAATTATCTGGCGGCATGGGCCTGGGCGCTGAAACAGCCGGGCGGCAGCGACGCGGCCGCCGAAGCCTTCGTGAAAAAACTCTATCACAACGTGCCCGTACTCGATTCCGGCGCGCGCGGCTCGACCGTGACGTTTGTCGAACGCGGGATCGGGGATGTCTTGCTCGCCTGGGAGAACGAGGCCTACCTGGCGGTCAAGGAGTTGGGCCCCCATAAGTTCGATATCGTCGCGCCTACCATCAGCATCCTCGCGGAACCGCCGGTCAGTGTTGTCGATCGAAACGCCGACGAACATGGCACGCGCAAAGTGGCCGAGGAATATTTGACGTATCTGTATTCCCCGCAGGGGCAGGAAATCGCGGCAAAACATTTTTACCGGCCGCGCGATCCTGCGGCGGCTGCCAAGTACGCCAATCAATTTCAAAACATTCCGCTGCTGCTCACCGTCGATGGGGTATTCGGCGGTTGGACCAAGGCGCAGGCCACACATTTCGCCGACCATGGTACCTTCGACAGGATCTACGGCCGGTAGGCTTCCAGGTCCTAGGAATCACATGGCAACCACTGCGTCGGTGGCACTCAAAGGACGCAAGCCTCGGAGAGTCCTGCCGGGCTTCGGACTCACATTGGGATACACCATGTTGTATCTCTCCTTGCTGGTATTGATTCCACTCTCGGCCGTATTCATTCGCAGCTTGAGCGGGGGCTGGGGTCATTTCTGGGAAACGGTGACGGCGCCCCGCGTATTGGCGTCCCTGCGATTGAGCTTCGGAGCGTCGCTGATCGCCGCCCTGATCAATGTGTTGTTCGGGCTCATCGTCTCCTGGGTGTTGGTTCGCTACACCTTTCCCTTCAAGCGGTTCATCGATGCCATGGTGGACCTGCCGTTCGCCTTGCCGACCGCGGTGGCGGGAATTGCATTGACGGCGCTGTATGCCCCGAACGGCTGGATAGGGGAGTGGCTCAAGCCGATGGGCATCAACGTGGCCTTCACGCCATTGGGAATCGTCGTGGCGCTGACCTTCATCGGCCTGCCCTTCGTGGTGCGCACGCTGCAGCCTGTGCTCGAGGAACTCGACAAAGAGGTGGAGCAAGCAGCCGCGTCGTTGGGCGCCTCTGCCGCGCAAGCCTTTTGCCGGGTGATTTTCCCCGCCTTGTGGCCGGCGCTGCTCACCGGCTTTGCGCTGGCGTTTGCGCGCGCGGTCGGCGAATACGGCTCGGTGATTTTCATCGCCGGCAATATGCCGATGCGATCGGAAATCGCCCCTTTGCTGATCGTCAGCAAATTGGAGCAATACGATTACGCGGGTGCCACAGCCATCGCGGTGGTCATGCTGGTGCTGTCCTTCGCGCTGATGTTTGGAATCAACGCCTTGCAAAATTGGGCTTCGACCAGGCACGGTGAGCGCTGATGAGCCGGTTGTTGCTGATCGTCACGGCGCTGTTGTTTCTCGGCTTGTTTCTGGTGCTGCCGTTGCTGGCCGTGTTTGCCCAGGCGCTGGCAAAAGGCTTCGGCGCGTACTACATAGCGATCTCTCAACCCATGGCATGGGCCGCGGTCAAGCTCACGCTGTTGGTGGCTGGGATCGCGGTCCCCTTGAATCTCATTTTCGGCGTGGCTGCCGCATGGGCGGTCGCCAAATTCGATTTCCGCGGCAAGAGCGCATTGATCACACTGATCGACTTGCCGTTTGCGGTCTCGCCGGTCATCGCCGGAATGATTTTCATTTTGGTGTTCGGCACGCATGGCTGGTTCGGCGGATTCTTGAGGGCGCATCACATACGGGTGGTATTCGCCGTGCCCGGTATCGTGCTGGCCACCATCTTCGTCACGTTTCCCTTCATCGCCCGTGAACTGATCCCGGTGATGCAGGCACAGGGCAAGGATGACGAGGAAACCGCGCTGTCGCTCGGCGCCACCGGCTGGCAGACATTCTGGCGCGTCACGTTGCCCAATATCCGCTGGGGCCTGCTGTACGGGGTTCTGCTGTGCAATGCCCGGGCCATGGGCGAGTTCGGGGCCGTTTCGGTGGTCTCCGGACACATTCGCGGGGTGACCAATACCATGCCTCTGCACGTCGAGATTCTCTACAACGAGTACAACTACACCGCGGCCTTCGCGGTGGCGTCGCTGCTGGCGCTGCTGGCGCTGCTGACGCTGGCGGGTAAAAGCATTCTTGAATGGCGTCAGCCCGAGCTGCGCCACGCGGCTCGCAGGCCGCGCGACAGGACCAGGAGAGTAAATACATGAGCATCGCACTACGCGGCGTGACCAAGCAGTTCGGCGAATATGCCGCCGTCGAAAACATCGATCTCGATGTGGCCACCGGCGCTTTGATGGCCCTGCTCGGCCCCTCGGGCTCCGGCAAAACGACGCTGCTGCGAATCATCGGCGGACTGGAGACACCGGATGAGGGGAAGGTCCTGTTCGATGGCCGGGATGCAACCCTGTGGCCCATCGGCGATAGAAAGGTTGGCTTCGTTTTTCAACAGTACGCATTGTTTCGTCACATGACGGTGTTCGAGAATGTTGCGTTCGGACTGAAAGTGAAGCGCCGCCGCGAGCGTCCCGCCGCGGCGGACATTCGCAAGAAGGTGCAAGACTTGCTGGCGCTGGTGCAACTGAGCTGGGCGCATGACCGCTATCCCGCGCAGCTCTCCGGCGGCCAGCGGCAACGCGTGGCGCTGGCGCGCGCGATGGCAATCGACCCTCAGGTGTTGCTGCTGGACGAACCATTCGGCGCGCTGGACAGCCAAGTACGCCATGAACTGCGGCGCTGGCTGCGCCGCCTGCACGATGAATTGCATTTTACGAGCATCATCGTCACGCACGATCAGCAGGAGGCCATCGAAGTGGCGGACACCGTGGTGGTGTTGAATCAAGGCCGGATCGAACAGGTCGGCATTCCCGGCGAGATTTATGACATGCCGAAATCGGCCTTCGTGCACCGCTTCCTGGGTCAGGTCAACGAGCTGCCGGTGCAGTTACGCGACGGACGCGCCTATGTCGGCCCAATCGATATTTCCGCGGCGGCCGAGGTGCAGACGGGCAGCACGAAAAACATCGCGCTGATCCGCCCCCATGAGATTGAAATTGGCCCTGCGGCCTCCGGTTGGCCCGCAACCGTGCTCGCCGTGCGCGTCATTGGACCCATCGTGCGCCTGGATCTGTGCGCCGACGGTCTACCCGTCCATGAGCCGCTCGAGGCGGAAATCAGCAGCGAACGGTTCGAGGCCGAGCGCTTCAGCATCGGCCAAAAAGTGGGCCTGCGCTTCAGGCGCTGGCAGGTATATCCCGCCGCAGCTTGACTGCCAGGCCTTGGTCGTTCGATGGCTGGTAGGCGCCGCTGAACGTCGAGAATGCGGTATAGGCGTCCTCGATGTCCGCTTCGGGCAACTCGAAGCTATTGAAACCGCAGCGCGCCATGAAAAACAATTGATCGCGGTGCACATACCCCGTGGCGCGCAACTCGCCCTTGAAATTCCAACGCTCGCGCAGCAATCGCGCCTGCGTGTAGCCGCGCCCTTCGCCGGGCCCGGAGAACTCCGCCGCGACGAGCGAGAAGTTCTCAAGGTCCCGAGCGAGGTCCTCAACTTTGTGGGCGGGAGAGAGCGCTACTCCCAGAGGACCGCCGCGCGCAATCCAAGTATCGGGTTCCGTCTTCCACTGATCGAAAGTCACAATGAGCGGCGCGCTCGCGCCGGCTGCCGCCTCGGCAACGTATAGCCATTCGTCGATTACGATCTGACGATCACGCAGCAATCGGCGCGGCATACACTCTTTCCTTAAATGGTTTCACACCCAGACGACGCACGGTGTCGAGGAAGCGCTCCTCCGGCTGCCGCTGCTCCACATACACATCCAAGAGCCGCGCAATCGTTTCGGGCACCTGTGTTTTCGCCACCGACGGACCAATGACCGATCCCAAGGAAGCGTCAGCGCCCGCCGCGCCGCCGATGGTGATTTGATACCACTCCTCGCCGCCCTTATCCACGCCGAGAATCCCGATATTGCCGACATGATGGTGGCCGCAGGCATTCATGCAGCCGGACATTTTGACGTCGATCTCGCCCAAGTCATAAATATAGTCATAGTCGTCAAAGCGCTCGTTGATGAGTTTGGCGACATCAATGGAACCGGCATTGGCAAGACTGCAGAAGTCCAACCCGGGGCAACAAATCATGTCAGTCAAAGTGCCGATGTTCGGCGTCGCGAGTCCGGCGCCGGCGAGTGCCTGCCAGAGCGCGTAGCTCTTGCTCTGTTCGACATCGGCCAGCAGTAAATTCTGGGTATGGGTGACGCGCACCTCGCCAAAGCTATAGCGATCGGCGAGATCGGCGATCAATTCCATTTGTGTGTCGGTGGCATCCCCGGGCGGCATGTCAGGCTTTTTCAGCGACACAAACACCGCGCGGTAGCCGGGCACCTTGTGGGCCGCCGTGTTATAGCGGTACCAGGCGCGAAAGGCAGTCTCTTTCCCTAGTTCCGGTTCGCAGTTCGGCAGCTTCAGGTAGGGGGGCGGATTGAAAAATCCGCGCATGCGAGCGATTTGCGCATCGTCGACGCGCGGGCCTTGGTCGCGGAGCAATTCCCACTCGGCTTCCACACGCTTGGTGAATTCCTCTATCCCCAACGAGCGCACCAAGATCTTGATCCGCGCTTTGGTCAGATTGTCGCGGCGTCCCTCCAGGTTGTAGACGCGCAATATTGCTTCCAGATAGGTCAGCAAATGCTCCCGCGGCAGGAATTCGCGCACCACCTGACCGATGATGGGCGTGCGTCCCAGTCCCCCGCCCGCCAAGATCTCAAAGCCGGGCTCGCCATTCGGTCCGCGCACGATATGCACGCCGACGTCATGAACCAGGGACGCGGCGCGGTCTTGCGGCGCGCCCGTGACTGCTATTTTGAATTTGCGGGGCAGGTAGGTGAATTCGGGATGGAAGGTGGACCATTGACGGATGATCTCGCACCACGGCCGCGGGTCCTCGAGTTCATTGAGCGTGACGCCGGCCAGGTGATCCGAGGTGACGTTGCGGATGCAATTGCCGCTGGTTTGGATGGCATGCATCTCGACCTCGGCAAGGTCCGCCAGGATATCCGGCACCGTTTCGAGCTTGGGCCAGTTGTACTGAATGTTTTGCCGGGTGGTGAAATGTCCATAGCCGCGGTCGTAGCGGCGAGCCACGCTCGCCAGCGTGCGCAGCTGCGTCGACGACAGCAATCCGTACGGAATGGCGACGCGCAGCATGGGCGCGTGCCGTTGGATGTACAGACCGTTGCGTAACCGCAGGTGACGAAATTCCTCCTCGCTCAAGCTTCCCGCCAGGAAACGGCGGGTTTGGTCGCGAAATTGCGCCACCCGCTCCTGCACGAGAGTCCGGTCAGTGAGGTCGTACCGATACATGGCCGATCACCATACTGCGCGGACCCGTGAGTCGGCCAATTACTGCGGGATATGAGCTTATGACTGCCGATCCTTGTCAGTGACTGCCGATCCTTGTCAATCCGCGCAACAGTTTCATTCGCAATAGGTAAAAACCGTGATTTGCTTGGCAGAGCGAATCTTGGGTTCGGCGCAGCATCGCGGGATAACACAGGGTCCCCCATTTGGCTAAAGATCTCACGGAAGTACCGGTCGCACCGGACACCTATCATGTCTCGCCCGAGCCCATGCTCATGGTCGCCGATCTGCATGGGGCCCTCGCACTTTGCCTGCACGATGAAGGGCGGGGCGTGGGCGGCTTGCTGCACTTGAAATTCATGGGCGGCACCGGGCGCCCGAGCGATGTGACCGACAACACATTGAGCTCCGTTTTGGTGGTGCTCGACAAATTCAAGCGGGCAGTACTCGGCAATACGACGCGCCGCGACGAGGTTCACGCCCGCATTCTGGCGCATGCCTTGCCGCCCACCGATGCCGGCGAGCCGAGCGCTTCCCTGGTCGATTTAATCCAAGCCGATCTCGCCGACGGCAAAATTGCCTGCGGATCGCAAACCATGCGCCGCACCGAAGGCGTGCGCGTTTGCTTTCAACCCTTTGAGGGCCGCGTCTGGATACGCGGGCCGAACGACCTACGCGCGGCAAGGCGCCTGTCCACAGTCTCCTGAGCGAGCGCAACCAGGCCGATTTCAATATAAGATTCCCCGATCGTCGAAGGGGGTTTTCATGCGCAGCGCCGTCCTTGCGGCAATCATTGTTTTAAGTGCTTGCGCCAGCGACGCCTTACGCTCGGCGCCGCCATCCGGCGTGGATTTCACCGGCCGCTGGAAACTAAATGAGGCCGACAGCGACGACCCCCTGCATCTGCAGCAAACCGCCAACAGCGAGGCCGCAGCGCGTGCCGGAGAAAGCGGTAGTTCGGGCGGGCGCGGGGGACGCGGCGGTCGTGGGGGCTCGCAAGGCGTGGGCTATCCCGGCCTCTCCCCGCCCGCCACCCCGTCCATGGGTGCGCTGGCTGAGGCTTTGCGCTTCCCGGGCAAGCAACTGGAGCTCAAGCAGGTGGGCGGTGTCGTTGCATTCACGTCGGACGGCAAGAACCGCATCTGCCAGCCTGGCGATGCGAAAAAAGGCCAGCGCCATCGCAGCAGCGCATCGGACCGCGATGCTCCTCTGCCGGCGCGCCGCGATACGCCGCCGCCGAGCTGCGGTTGGTCCGACAAGACCCTGATCGTGCATGGCAATGATCCGGACGAAGACCGTCCTCCGTACGAGGAGCTCTACAGCATTTCGGAAGATGGTCAGCGACTCGTCGAGGAAGTGAGCTTCAGAGGCGGCCGTTCGAACGGATTCACCCTGTCACGGGTGTGGGATCGATTACCTTAGCGCCTAATAAAAAAGCCGGGCCTAAAGCCCGGCTTTCAAGTCCCCATGCCTCTCGCAGCGCTTTATTTCAGGAGCGCTCGACGATGATCGGTCTTTTTCTTTCCCTGTCAGCCCAATTGCGTCCGAGCAACACTTTAGCCTTGCGCCGTCACCGAAGCTAGCCCTATTGCAAAGAAGTGTGAAATTTAATGTAGTTCAAAAGCAACAACAATTGACAGCGGTTCCAGCGGGGCCGCCGGGTTCGAGTATCCTTAGCGGCCAGTAAATCCACCTCAAGCAGGAGAATTAACAGCAGTGGCCAAGCCCAAATCAACGGCGCAGGTTTTGGCGGTGCGCACTCGACGCGCTTATTTTGACTGTAGATTCGGGCAGCTGCATGTGCGGACGGCCTTTCCGACCACCGGCGGATTCGACGAGCAGGCGACGCTGTTCTGCTTGCATCCCGAGCAGAGTTCGAGCCGCATGTTCGCGCGATTCTTGCCCGAGATCGCGGATGTACGGTCGGTTTACGCGCCGGATATGCCGGGTCTCGGGGAATCCGATCCCTCGCCCACGCCCAGCGTGGCCGACGCCGCCGGCGCAATGTCGGACCTGGCGAACGACCTGCGGCTGCGGCAAATCGACCTACTGGGCGTTCACAACGGCGCCGCGGTCGCGCTGGAGCTCGCTGCCGCCCGTCCGGAGCTCGTGCGGCGCTTGGTGTTGGTGGGAATTCCCGTTGCCCAGCGATTACCGACCGTGAAGCAATACGCTCTGGTGATGAGGACTCGGCTGGAAGTCTCCGACGGCCTTGCCAAGGCAAAAGCGGCACTGCCGAACGGAAAATTCATCGATAGCGCCGACTACGCGGATGACCTGTTCGACGTCGCGCCGAAAACACTGGCAAAAGAGATCGGTGCATTCTTGACCCGCCCTCATTGAGTTTCGCCGTGCGGCTCAACAAGTACATCAGCGAAACGGGCGTGTGTTCGCGCCGCGAAGCGGACAAGTGGATTGATGCGGGCCGCGTGACATGCAACGGACAACCTGCCGTGCTGGGCACTCAAGTGGCGGACGGCTACGAAGTGCGCATTGACGGCGAATTGATCGGCGTCAAGAAAAAACAAACCTACATCGTTCTCAACAAACCGGTCGGCATTATTTGCACTACCGAAACTCACATTGAAGACAACATCATCGAGCACATCGGATATCCGGAACGGATTTTCCCGGTCGGCCGGTTGGATCGCGACTCCGAGGGTTTGATACTGCTGACGAACAACGGCGACATCGTCAACGAGATCCTGCGTTCGGAGAACAATCACGAAAAAGAATATGTGGTCACGGTGGATCGTCCCATCACCGACCTTGCGCTCAGCATGATGGCCGGCGGCGTGAAAATCATGGGCGAACTGACCAAACCCGGCAAAGTTACCCGCATCGATGCGCAATCGTTTCGCATCATTCTCACTCAAGGACTGAATCGGCAAATTCGCCGCATGTGCTCGGCCCTCGGCTACAAAGCGCAGCGTCTGCAGCGCGTGCGAATCATGAATATTCACCTGGGAGACTTGAAATCCGGGCAGTGGCGTCACTTAACGCCCACGGAACTTTCCGGTTTGATCGGCTAGTTTGGCTAGTTCGGCCGCAACGTCGCGGAGGAGACGCCCTCCGACCATTTCCGCCCGCAGCTGATGCGCCAATCAGGATCCGCGGCCTTGTCAGCCAGCCAACTGTAGAAATCCGGGCCCTGATTGGTCCAGTAGGAATGGTTGAACAGCACCGCGCCGGTGCTCGATCTGACGGTGAAGCGGCGGCGAAATCCGAAGGTCGCGATTCCACGGGTGCAGCTGATGCGCGGCGAATTCTCCTGCAGCGCAAATTGATTGGGGCCGACCTGCAAGCGCAAGCGTCCTCCCTGGCCGTATAAACAGACATTGGGTCCGCTAGGGCGGATCAACGCAATGCCGTGAACGAGCGACGGCGGCGTGTCGCAGGCCGTCCACGTACCGCCGAGGGCATGCCACTGCAGCACCATGCTATGGCGGCGAAAGTCGATGACAGAGATGGTTGTGGCGTTATCCACGGCCCATTCAAACACACCTCGCGATCATTTTGCAGGCGCGTCTGCAAACGCGCTTTGTACGACGCCGGCGGTGAGAAGTTGCGGCAGCACCAGTGGTTCGGTGGATCCGGGTTTCGAATTGTAGACCACATACAAGGGTACGCCGGCGCGGCCGAATGCGGCCAACGCATGCGTGATGGCGGGGTCGCGATTGGTCCAATCCCCCTTCATCAAGGTCACTTTCTTGTCGCGAAAGATCTCTTGCACGGCGGAATCCGAAAACGCATTGCGCTCATTGACGAGGCAGGTCAGACACCAGCTCGCCGTAAAATTGACCAGCAGCGGACGGCCTGCGGCCGTGAGCTCCGCGACGCGCGCCGCACTGTAGGGTTGCCATTCATCCGCACCGGCCTTGGATTGCGCTGATTCGCCCTGCGCTGCCGTGGCCGTGGCTACATCGGCAAAGCGAATCGGCAAGATGATCGCGAGCAGCAGCGATGCCGCGGCCGTGACGAGCACCGTGACCTTGCCGCCGCCGGAACTCGAACTGGATTTTTGGTATGCCCACGCGGCCAAGCCAATCAGGACCGTTCCTGCCAACGCTGCGCCCAAGCCAAATGACGAGGTCTCATGCGAGAGCACCCACAAGAGCCATGCCGCCGTTGCATAAATCGGAAACGCAAAAACCTGCTTCAGCGTGTCCATCCATGCACCGGGCTTCGGCAGCACGCGGCGCATCCACGGCGCAAAGGACAACAGCACGAAGGGCAGGGACAAGCCAATGCCCAACGCCGCGAAAATGCACAGCGCGTTGATCGCGGGCTGCGTGAGCGCGGCGCCGAGCGCAGGCGCCATGAACGGCGCGGTGCACGGTGTCGCGACCAGGGTGGTGAGCAAGCCGGTGAAAAACGACGCGCGATAGCCGTCACCGCGCGTGAGGCCGTCGCCGACGCCGGCCAGGCCGCCGCCGAATTCGAAGACGCCGGACAGGTTGAGCCCCACGGCCAGCAGCAGATAAATCAACAGCGTGACAAACAGCGGCGACTGCAGCTGGAAGCCCCAGCCTATTTCTTCCCCGCCGGCACGCAGCCCCAGCAACACGGCTGCGAGGGCGAGCATCGAGCTGATGACTCCGGCAGCAAACACCAATCCTTTCATGCGCACGATGCCGGGATGCTTCTTGGCCTGTTCGACCACGCTAATGGCTTTGATGGACAGCACCGGAAACACGCAGGGCATCAAGTTCAAGATCAGGCCGCCCAGCATGGCGAGCAGCATCAAGACTATGAGCGAGTGCTGCTGTTCTTGGGGGGCTTGCGTCAGCGGCGCGAAGCGTGGGCCGGCCTTCACCTGATCGGCGCCCGCGCCGGAATAGTCGGCGGCGATCTCAATCGGAACCGTGTCGGATTGCGTGCCGTTCTGCTGCGAAACGACCAGCACGCCGCGGATGGCGCCGGCTTTGGGCGGCTTGTAGCCGACCTTCATGGAGAGTTCAACCGCATCCTTGGTGCGCGTCAGTTTTTGCGGCGTGGCATATTCAATTCCGCCCTCATCGTAGGGAAAGAATGAGAGCGACTTGATCTGCGACAGCGTGGCGCCCCATTCGCCGCCCAAGGTAACGATCAACTGGTCGCCCGCGATTCGAGCGCTGGTCGGCGCCGGCTGCGCGCTGGGCAGTTCGCTGCGTGCCGCGGTGAACAACGACAATTCCTTGGGATCGATGCCGCCCGCTTGGGTGCCGGCCGGCATGGTCAACTGCAAGTTTGCACCTTCGGGGATGCACACATCCGAGCACACCAGCCAGCTGGCTTTGGCCGCAAGTGTTACCGGCGCGCCTGCCTTCAAATCCTTGGGAGCCGTGATTTGCACCAAGTGCATGGCATGCTTGGCGTAGCCGTAATTGACCAGGGGCGCGATCTCGAAGCGATGCGGCGTAGTCCAGACGATATCGCCGGCCGTGAAGCCGGGCGGAAGCTGCCAAGCCAGCTTTGTCGGCTCACCCGAATCGCCCGGATTGCGCCAATAGGTGTGCCAGCCATCGCGGATATTCAGTTCCAGAGCGACCCAGAACACTTGACCGGGTCCGACGCCGTCGACTTCGCTGATCAGTCGCGCTTTGACGTTATCGGTGGCCACGGCGCTGCCCGAGAGTGCAAAGGCTGCGGGAGAGGTCAACAGCAGAGCTAGAAGCCAAATCTTAGGTGCGCGCATAGTCCTATGTTACCGAATTAATCCCTCGTGAGAGCGCAGCGCCCCCGCGGGGTGTGCTACGTCTCACAATATGGGCCGATGTACCGCTGGACGGACGCTTCAGCTAAGGTAGGCCCGTAAATTCAGCGATGCCGCCCATGCCAGCCGAAAACTACGTCGATCGCATTCTCAAATCCAAGGTCTACGATGTCGCGGTCGAGACGCCGCTGGAAGCAGCGCCACAGCTGTCGCGCCGCCTGAACAATCACGTCTGGTTCAAACGAGAAGACCTGCAGCCGGTGTTTTCGTTCAAAATTCGCGGTGCCTACAACAAAATCGCGCAATTGTCCGCCAGCCGGGCGCAGTGCGGCGTCATCTGCGCCTCGGCGGGCAACCACGCGCAGGGCGTTGCACTGGCTGCGCGCACACGCGGCATTTCGGCGGTGATCGTCATGCCGTTGACGACCCCCGAGATCAAAGTGCAGGCGGTCGCGGACTTGGGCGGCGAGATCATTCTGCACGGCGATGACTACGACCATGCCTACGAGCATGCGACGGAGCTGGCCCGCCAGCGGGGCCTGGTTTTCGTGCATCCCTTCGATGACCCTGATGTCATCGCAGGCCAGGGCACGATTGCCATGGAGATCCTGCGTCAGCGTCACGGCGATGAAATCGATGCCATCTTCGTGCCCGTGGGCGGCGGCGGCCTGATTGCGGGAATCGCGGCTTACGCGAAATCCTTGTACCCGCGCATCAAGATCATCGGCGTCGAGCCGGAGGACGCAGCCGGTATGTTCGAGTCGCTGCGGGCCGGCAAGCGCGTCACCCTTGACCGTGTAGGCATGTTCGCCGATGGGGTCGCGGTGCGCCGGGTGGGCGAGGAGACATTCCGTCTGGCGCGCCAGTACGTCGATGAAATCGTGTTGGTGACCACGGATCAGATCTGCTCTGCCATCCAGGATATTTTTCAAGACACCCGCTCCATTTCAGAGCCCGCGGGTGCGCTGGCGGTGGCCGGCATCAAAAAGTACGTCGCGCGCGAAAACTGCACTGAACGCCGGCTCATTGCGATCAACTGCGGCGCCAATATGAATTTCGACCGTCTCCGCTATGTCGCGGAGCGCGCCGATATCGGCGCGCAACGCGAAGCCTTGTTTGCGGTGCAGATTCCCGAGGCACCGGGATCCTTCTTGAAGTTCTGCGAAGTGCTGGGCAACCGCAGCGTCACCGAGTTCAACTACCGCTTTGGAGATTTGCGTGCGGCGCAAATTTTCGTCGGGCTGGCGCTGGCGCAGGGCAAGCCGGAGCGTGAAGGGCTGTTGAGCACGCTCGCTGCCGCGGGCTTTACCGTTCGCGACATGACCGACAATGAAATGGCCAAGCTGCACGTGCGCTACATGGTCGGCGGACAGGCGCGCGGACTTGCCGACGAGCGGCTGTATCGATTCGAGTTCCCG
>DATHFW010000162.1:0-8303 GCA_035317945.1 Steroidobacteraceae bacterium
ACCCGCGAAGGGGGTGCCAGTCACTGGAACCCGCGCAGTTGGCTGCTCGGTCATTATTTCAGCGATGGGTTTCGCGGTGCGCATGTCATCTCCTTCGCGGACGATGGCGCGGGAAAAGTGTGGGTCGGCACCGTCGGCGGAGGGCTGATCGAAATCGACGGCCATTCAGGACAGGAAAGGCACTACGGCACGGAAAAATCTCCGGACGGCGGCGCAGCGCTCTCGGATGACCGCGTCATGGCGCTGCTCAACGATCATCAGGGATCCTTATGGATCGGTACGATGTCCGGCGGCCTCAATCGGCTCGATCTTGCCAGCGGCAAAATGCGCGTGTATCGCTCGACTGCGGGCGATACGAACACGCTGCCGGCCGACGGGATCATGGCGCTGTACCAAGATCGGCTCGGCACGCTCTGGGTCGGTACATTGCGCGGCGGCCTGGCCAGTATCGATCGGGCCACGGACAAGATCACGCGCTACCCGTTTGGGCCGGCGACTGCCAACGCGCTCAGCAGTTCAAAGGCGAGCGCCATCGTCGAGGACGCCCTAGGCAATCTCTGGGTCGGCACGCCGGGTGGAGGCCTCAATCTGCTTGACCGTAAAACCGGCCGCTTCTATGTCTATCGGCGCGATGATCGCGATCCCAAAAGTTTGAGCGACAACACGGTCTATGCGCTGAACTTCGATCCGCACGGCGAACTCTGGGTCGGAACTGCCGGCGGCGGGCTGGATCGCGTCATAGGCACATCCGCCCAACCGCAAGCCGTGCATTTCGAAAATCAGTCCGGACTCAGCGGCATGCCGAGCCAAGTGGTCTACGGCATCGAATCGGATCGTGAATCACGCCTTTGGCTCAGCACCAACAACGGTCTGGCGCGCTTCGACCCTCGATTGCATACCATCAAGTTGTTTCATCAAGTGCAAGGACTGCAAGACGACGAATTCAACAGCAACGCCCATTTCCGCAGTGCCGACGGCACGTTGTATTTCGGCGGCAATCACGGCTTCAATGCCTTCTCCCCGGATCTTGTCGCCTCCGAAGGGTCCGCACCGCGCGTCGTTTTGACCATGGCCTCCAAGCTCAATCAACCCATCGCAGCCCAGGAGTTGCCGGGCGCGACGCGTCCCTTGGCATTGGCCTACGACGACAAGCTCGTCACCTTGGATTTCGCCGCGCTGGATTTCACATCGCCCGCAGACAATCGCTATTCCTATAGGCTCGAAGGCTTCGACAACGATTGGGTCGATGCGGGCACGATGCATCATGCGACCTACGCCAACTTGGACGCGGGTGACTACGTATTCAAGGTGCGCGCCGCGAATGCCGACGGCATTTGGAGCACCGACGGGTTGAGCATTCCGGTGCATGTGGCGCCGGCTCCGTGGAATACCCTGGCGGCGCGCCTACTGTATCTGCTGGTGGCGGCTGCAATACTCGCCTATCTGTGGCGCTTTCAGCGCCAGCGCCGTGAACGCGAGTTGCGCTATAGCCGCGAACTCGAGCAGACGGTGCGCATCAGGACTCACGAACTCGAAGAACGCAATCAACAGCTGCAGGTCTTGAGCCGCGCCAAGACCGACTTCGTCGCTCGCATGAGCCATGAATTGCGCACCCCCATGAACGGCGTACTGGGTATGACCAGTTTGCTGCTCGATACTCCCATCGATCCTTCGCAGCGGCGTTTTGCCGAGGCCATTCATCGCTCGGCCGATTCGCTGTTGGCCATCGTCGATGACGTGCTGGATTTCTCCAAGATCGAGGCCGGACGGCTGCAGTTGGATCCCGTCGATTGCGATCTGATCGAGTTGTTCGAACACACGGTTGAAATGCTGGCCGCGCGCGCGGCAACCAAGGGCATTGAGCTGCTTTGCGATTCGCCGGCGGCTGCGCTGCCGCGCGTCAAGTTGGACCCCGTGCGTCTGCGTCAGGTGCTGGTCAATCTCGGCGGCAACGCGGTGAAATTCACCGAGCGCGGCGAAGTCACTCTGCGCTTGGAACTTCTGGATTCGCAGGACGGTTCTCTCAAAGTGCGCGTTGCCGTGGCCGATACGGGCGTCGGAATCGCCCCTGAGAATCAGACCAGGATATTCGAGGAATTCGCGCAGGAGGATGCATCGACGACGCGCCGATTCGGCGGCACCGGTCTTGGCCTGGCCATTGCGCGCCAGCTCATCGAACTGATGGGAGGCCACCTCGCGTTGTCCAGCGAGCCCGGCAAGGGTTCCACCTTCTCGTTTGATTTGTCTCTGCCGCTCGCGGATTCGCCGTCGCAATTGCCGCAGCTGCCGCGCAGCCTCGGCGGCCTGCGGGTGCTGGTCGTGCACGACAATGCGGCCGCCCGCATGCTGATCGGCAGGACGGTGAGAACATGGTCCGGCCGTCCGACGGAAGTCGCGTCGTTGGCCGAGGCCTTGAGCGCATCGGCCGGCGCAACCTATGACGCCGTGGTGGTCGATGATCAATTGATCGCCCAAGCGGCGAGCCTGTGGAAAGAAGTGCGCGGCCGCCAAGGCGAAGGCCTGCGCACGATTCGCCTGCTCAGTTTCGTCAGTTTGGGCGCGCAAGCCGCGGCGGGTTCGTCGCCGTTCGACGTGGAACTCACCAAGCCCTTGAGAATCGCAGAGCTGTACCGGGTGCTCAGCGGCTGCGGCAATGGCCGCACGCCTCTGAACGAGCGCACGATCGCTCTGAAGAAGTCCGCAGGGACGCTGTCGCCGCTGGCCGGCCGTGTTCTTGTCGTTGAGGATCAACCTCTGAATCGTGAAGTGGCGATCGGCATGCTGACCTCACTGGGGCTCGAAGTGGAGACCGCACACCACGGTCAGCAAGCGCTGGATATTCTGCAAACTCGGTCTTTCGATGCCATATTGATGGATTGCGAGATGCCGGTGATGGATGGCTTCTCGGCGACCAAGGCCGTGCGCAGGCGCGAGTCCGCTGGAATTCACATCCCGATCATCGCCCTGACCGCAGACGTGACGAGTGCGGGGCGGGCTGCATGCCTTGCGGCCGGAATGGACGATCATCTGGCGAAGCCCTTCCGGCGAGAAGCGCTGCACGCGATTCTCTCGCGATGGCTCGGCAATCCGCTGCGCCCGAGCGCGTCGACGCCGCCGGCGCCGTCGAAGGAGCCCATCCTCGACTGCGCGACCTTGGATGCGCTGCGCGCTTTGCCGAAACGCGGTCCGAAGGACATGCTCATGCACATTGGCGAGCTGTACTTGGTGGATTCGCGCGGGCTCATCGCCTCGATCGAGCAATCCTTGAGCGCCGGCAACGCGGCCGATTTGGCACGCGCCGCCCACGCTTGGCGTTCCTATAACGGCAATGTCGGCGCACATGGGCTGGCGCAACTGTGCCGCGAACTGGAAGACGCCGCACGCGCGGGAAATTTTACCGCGGCACGCCTGATCTACACCCAGATCCAAACACTGCACGCTCAAGTCCGTGACGAGCTGCAGATAGAAATGCGCAGGTCGGCATGAACAAGCCGACCACACCGGTGCGCGTGCTGATCGCCGATGACGATGCGATTTTGCGCGAGATTGCTTCCGCGATGTTGAAAGAGGCCGGTTTCGTAGTGCAAACCGTACCCAGCGGCGACGCCGCGGTTGCCGCATGCGCGCTGCACATGCCCGACATCGCGCTGCTCGACGTGGAAATGGCGGAAGGTGACGGGTATCAAGCCTGCACCAACATCCGGTCCCTGCCGGGCGGCGCAGACCTACCCATTGTCATGGTCACCGGATGCGACGACACCTTGTCGATCGATCGCGCGTATGAGGCCGGTGCCACCGATTTCGTGGTCAAGCCGGTCAATTGGACGCTGCTGGCACACCGTATTCGCTACGTGATGCGCGGCGCGCGCACCATCGAAGCGCTTCGATTCAGCGAGCAAAAAAATGCAGCACTGCTGAAGGCCATTCCCGACGGCATCTTTCTCGTCGACAGCGCCGGCGTCGTGGGACATTGCTTCAGCCCCATCGCAGGGCTGTTCGAAACGTCGCGCGAAACGCCTTCGACGTCGTTTTTCGATCTCATCCCCGGGACCATGCGGGACCGGGCCATGGATTGTCTGAGTTCTGCGCTGCGCGGCGAAGCAGCTGTGTTCGAGTTCTCACTGGAAGCCAAGGCGCGGTCGATGCGGCACTTTGAGTGCCGCTACTTGCCCAATGCCGCCGGCCAGGTATTGGCCATCGTTCGAGATGTGAGCGCGCGCAAGGAGACGGAGGCGCACATCCACCGATTGGCTTATTTCGATGCGCTCACCGGGCTCCCGAATCGTGAATGGATCCGCGAGTACCTGGCGCAGTCGCTGACCGAGGCGCGTCGCCGCCATCGGCATCTGGCCTTGCTCTACGTGGACCTGGATCAATTCAAGCGCATCAACGATACGTTGGGTCATGGGACGGGCGATGCGCTGCTTCGCCAGGTTTCCGGGAGACTGCAGGCAACGTTTGACCAGTACGGCGTAGACGGCGTGCAAGGCCAGATCGCGCGCGTGGGCGGCGATGAGTTCATCGTCGTGCTCACCGGGATCTCCGATGCAGCCCAGCCCGGGCAGGTGGCGCAAAAAATATTGTCGGTGCACCAGGCGCCGTTTCAGCAGGCGGGCTATGAACTCGTCGTGACGCCCAGCATCGGAATCGCGGTGTTTCCCGAACACGGCGATGATGTGCAGAGCCTGCTCAAGAACGCTGAGGGAGCGATGTACGAGGCCAAGTCGAGCGGCCGAAATCAGCTGCGTGTGTACGACAGCGCCGTGAATGCGCGTGCTCTGAAGCGACTGTCCCTGGAAATGGAGCTCAGAAAGGCGGTCGAGAACTCGAGTCTCGAGGTGTACTACCAGCCAAAGTATGATGCGCGAACCCTACGATTGACCGGCGGCGAGGCGCTGCTGCGTTGGTTCCACCCCGATCGCGGGCAGATTCAGACCGCCGACTTCATCGCGGTGGCCGAGGAGACCGGGCTGATCGGCGATATCGGCAAGTGGGCGCTGCAGCGGGTGTGCCGCGATCTCACCCAATGGCGCGGCGAAGGATTGGCGTTGCCGCACGTTGCGGTGAATGTGTCGGGCCGCGACTTCATGCATCCCGAAGCGCTGCTGCGCTTGGGCGAAACGGTCACCCAAGCGAATTTGTCGCCGTCGCTTTTCGAATTGGAACTCACCGAAGGCGTCCTGATGCGCGATGCCGAATCCGGGCGGCGCTCGCTGCTGGCACTGAAGGAGTTCGGCTTCGCGCTTGCCGTGGATGATTTCGGCACAGGCTACTGTTCGTTGAACTATTTAAAGCGCTTTCCGCTCGACACCCTGAAGATCGACCGCTCGTTCGTCGCCGACATCAGTGAGGACCCGGATGATGCCGCCATCGTCAGGGCAATCATCGCGCTGGGCCACAGTCTCGACCTGAAGATCGTTGCCGAAGGCGTCGAAACGCTCGCGCAGCTGCAGTTTCTACAGGCCGAAGAATGCGATGCCATCCAAGGATTTCTAATGAGCGCCGCGGTTCCTGCGGCATCATTTGCGGAACTTCTACGGCTGCCGAAGCCCTCTCTCGCCTCGCTCGGCAAGCTGCCTATACGCTACGCGGGATGAGTTGCCGGCGCGCCGCGGCGCACGAGACGAACGCCGCGTAGCTCCATGCCAGTTGTTGCGCGGATCGTTGAACTCCCGTCCGCTGATCGAATTGCTCGGATAAGTCGCCGCTGGGCGGTGTATAGGCACGCACCGTCTCGAGAAACGCATCGCCGCGCTCAACCAGCGTCTTGCGCGCGGGCGATCCAATCGCCCGCGACTCGAGCGCGGCTCGAAAGCAGAATTCCGCCGCCGCGAGCGTCGAGAAATAATAGGCGCCGCCAGAATAATAGACATCGCCCGCATAGCGGCCCATGGCCGGTGCTCTGCCATCGCGTTTGCGATTGATGGCATATTCAGCGTCAAACAGCGCTTCCAATTTCGCCAGCGTGGCATGCATGCGCGGGTCGCGCACGGAATGAGTCTCGCCGTCACCTGACGCATGCAGTGCGGCGAAGACAACGGAGATATCGAGTTCCTTCGCCGAAGGCGCGTTCGCTTCCAACAGGCGCGACCGATAGAACTGCAAGTCCTCGCGCCAATACCCGTCCAGCAGGCGCAGGATCTCCGCGGCGTCGGCGCGGCAGGCGAGCGCCTCGGCGGCTTCTCCTTGCAGCTCGTACCAGCCGGCGCCGCCGTCGAGAGCCGCTGCGGCGAGGCGCAGGGTGTAGTAGTGCAGTCCCTTTTCCTCTTCCCAAATATCGAAACAGGCCTCGCGCCAGTGCCGCCGGGCAAATTCAAGATCGGCTTGCAGCAGCGCATCGACTGACTTGTTGAGGCCGGCGTCGAAGTGCGCGCTCTGCCGCCAGCGCAGGAGGGTGATCGCGCGCATCGGCGGGCCGTCATTTTGCGGCCGCGGCCATTTGGACAGATCGAGCGTGCCATCGGGATTGACACGCGTCTCGGCGGCAACCGCCTCGCCATGCGCTGCCGCGAGGTCCTCGTCCGTGCGCACATACTGCCGATAATCCGGTGCGACGGCGTCGCGCCATGCCGAGCCCGAGCCCTGACCCGCACCGGGGCCGCTCAAACTGCGTCCATCGAGCCCCTGCAGCGATAAGCTGAAATGCACGAAGTCGGCAAAATTAGCAAGGGCATTGCACTCGACGCTCGTGTCTTCGAACAGCAACCGCAGGGCATCGATCACCACCGCGGAATCGCGGTACCAATGGAAAAAATAATCCGGTTCTGGATCATAGGCGCCGAGCACCGGCGATGCGACGATGGAACCCCGGCGCGGTTTCACGGTTTGCGCGAAACCGGGCCGGTGCTTGACGATGCCGACAGGCGAGATGCTGCGCATCATGGCGGCGGCGCTGTGGCGGTACTGTCGCTCTATCCAATGATCGAGCGTTTCCATCAGCCGGGAGCCTGTACTGTGAAGTTCAAAGCCCGCAGGCCGGCTTGTATTTCCGGCGCCTTCATGAACAGCTTCCATAGCAGACCCGTGCGGTAATTCTCGATCATGATCACGATGGGTCCCTGATCAATGGAGAGATACGTATCCGCGTACCAATCTCTTGCCGCGCAAAATGCGTCGACGAAGCCAAATCGTCCCCAAATCTTTTCGCCATGGACGTTGAGGAAATGCCGTATCGCGCGGATCGACTGCTTGGGCGTATACGGCATGCTCGATAATGCGGCTGTGGGCGCTATCGTGCCATCGTCCTCGTCCGGAGTGTGCAGGGCGTAGCCGTTGGGACCGTCGCTCGCTGTGAGACCCCAACAAGAAGCGCTGTAGCCTTTGTGATGCAGCGGATTTTCCTTGCAATGCGCGTGATTGATGCGCACGTGGTTGACGTTTTGCTCCCAATAATCCGCATAGCGATCTTTCAAGCCGCGCGGGTCGATTCCACAGAAAGAATATTGCGTGAAAAACAAGGGTCCGCCAAATGGATACCCCAGGGGCAGGGGGATGCCGTAGTAGCTTTTGCCATTGAGAAAATGCCGACCGACGGTGAACCCTGTTTCGTAGGCGTTCGCGTCGATGGCATAGCGCGGGGCGGATGCGGCCAAGACATAAGTGATCAGGCATTCGTTCCACCCGCGGATATCCAAGCCCTGTGCCCAGCCGTTGTTCGGGCTCCAGTGCCATTTGAGCACGCCGTGTCCGCCTTGCGAAAACCAATCCCATTCCACGTCTCTCCACAGATAGTTCACGAGCCCTCTGATCCTGGACTCGGCGGGCGTGTCGCGGTTGAAATATTCGCGCGCGCACAGCAGTCCCATGATCAAGAATGACGTTTCGACCAGGTCTCCGCCATCGTCTTTGCGAGTGAAGGGGATGGTGGCGCCGGTGCGGCCATTCATGAAATGCGGAAAAACACCGTGATAGCAGGTTGCTTTGACCAACAGATCCAGCATGTGTCCGAGCCGCTCCGCGGCGGCCGCGCGCGTGACCCATTCGCGTTCGGCAGCGACGATGATCGCCATCACCCCGAATCCCGAACCGCCGATGGTCACTAAATCGTCCACGGGTCCTGCCGCGGTCTTGCACCGGTCCGGCGCCAAACCACTGACCGGATGCGCCGCCTCCCAGAAAAATCCAAAAGTTTGCCTTTGCACTGCTTCGAGCAATTGCTCGTCGGGCAGTGCGGCGAGATCGGCCGGGCGTAAGGACTTCGGTTTGCGCATGTTAAGAGCCTTTCTAGGTGTTCGCCGTTGCCGGCAGTAAAGCGGCCGGCGACGCCGGGGGGGTTAATTTCTTTGCGGTGGAATCATTCACCA
>DATHFW010000163.1:0-5948 GCA_035317945.1 Steroidobacteraceae bacterium
ATATGAAAGATCAAATGAACGCCGGCTGTTGCCTACGACCCACAATCGCAGCGGAGGTCTAAGGCCGGCTTCTCATATTGCGGCTCAAACGCCGCATCAAGCTGAACGCCGCTTCGACGCCGGACGGCGAGAAACCCTCCAGCAAGCGCTGTTCACGGCGGCGCACCACGATATTCAACGAATTGAACAGCGCCCGTCCCTTGTCGGTGAGATATACCTCGACGCAGCGGGCGTCCTCTCGGCGCAGAACGCGGCGGACGTAGTTTTCCTTCTCCATGCGCATCAAGGCTCGGCTGAGCGCCGATTGCTGCACCATCGCGCGATCGATGATCTCATTGATGGTGATCCCGTCGCCCATGGCGAGCACCGCGAGGATGCGCCAACGGGTGACGTTGATGCCCTCACGCCGCAGTTTCTCGATCAGATCCGCGTTGAGCTGATAGGCCAGCCGTGCGATCAGGTGCGGCAAGAAGTCATCGAAGAGCGATTCATCCGCCGATTTTGGCGGTACGTCCAAACTCGCGGCCGGTGCTTTTTTCTTGGTTCGCGCCATGCTCTTTAAAAGGGATTCTGACCGCCGAGGATGGCGCCCAATTTTGCCGCATCGATGTTGCCGCCCGAAATGATGCAGACAACATTGCCCTTGCCCGCCTTCGCCCCCAGGGCCGCGGCGACCGACACCGCACCGGCCGCTTCTGCAATGACGTGGTGGCGCGCGGCCAGCAGACGAATCGCCTCGGTAATCTGCGCGAACGATACGCACTCTGCCTGATCCGCCGCCGCACGCAGCAGCGGCCACATTTCCGGAAGTACCGTGGTGCTCCCCATGCCATCGACGAAACTCTGCCGGTGCGCTACCCGCACCGGACCGCCATGCTGCAATGCTGCCGCGGCCGGTTGCGCGGCCTCGGATTCAACCACGATCATCCGCACCGCCGGGCGAAGGCGCCGCATCACCGAACCGATGCCGCAAATCAAACCGCCGCCGCCGAAAGGCACGAGCACGGCATCGCAATCCGGCAGCTCCTCGAGAATCTCGGCACCGATCGTCGCATTGCCGGCGAGCACGCCGGGCTCGGCGACCGGATGCACAAAGACTCCGTCTTCACCGGCACAGCTGCGGCTGGTGAGAACCGTCCACCAGTCATCGAAGGATCGTCGGAGTACCTTCGCGCCAAGCTCGAGCAGCGCGTTGACCTTGGTTTCTGCGGCGCCGTCGGGAACGACCACCGTGGCCCGCACTCCCAACGCGCGTGCCGCAAAAGCCAGACCCTGGCCGAAATTTCCGGCGCTGGCGGTCAACACCCCGCGCTCAAGATGCGTCGGGTCCATGGTCTTCAGCACGTTGACGGCCGGCCGTATCTTGAACGAGCCCCAGGGTTGCAGATTTTCAAGCTTGAGGAAGATGTTGGTGCCCGGCAGATCCGCATTCAGTCGCAACAGCGGAGCGCGCAGCGCAAAGGGGCGAATATTGTCGCGTGCCGTAGCGACCTGCGCGGCGGTAGGCGGGAGAAGCGCGCTAGAAGTCAATGACCTGCCCAACCCCAGCCGCCCTCGCCTTCTCCAGCACATGATGAGCGGAGGCAAGATCTTGCGGCGCGATGCCGAGGGATTTGTAGAGCGTCACGTCGAGCGGCGAACTTCGTCCGATCTTCGAGCCGTTTGCGACTTCGCCGATCTCTCCCAATATGTGATCGGCCGTGATGGCGCCCGACTTCAGCGCCCGCAGATATTCGCCGCCTTCATTGATGGTGGACTCGCGGCGGTCGACGAAGAATCGTGCCTTGACCACGGCGGGCGTGTCGATTTCCGCCGCCGCGGCGATACTCGAGCCGACCACGTTCAGATGCGTGCCCGGCGTCAGCCAATCGCCCTGTAATAGCGGCTCGCGCGCCTTGGTGGTCGTGCAGATGATGTCGGCGCCGGCGACTGCTTCGCGCACGGTGGGCGAGGTTTCAATGGCGATGCGGTGTCTTGCGCCCTGTGCCTCGGCGAACTGCCTCGCCTTCTCCCGGTCGCGGGCCCAAACCCGAATGCGCCGCAGCGCGCGCACGCTGAGCATGGCCTCGAGATGACTGCGGGCTTGCTCGCCCGCGCCCAGCAGCGCCAAATCGCCGGCTTCCGGCCGCGCCAGCAGCCGCGTGGCCAATCCGCTCGCAGCGGCGGTGCGAATGGCGGTGATTTCTGCAGCATCGAGCAGCGCGACCGGCTGACCGTGATCGGCCTCGAACAGCAGCACCAACCCTAAGTGCGATGAATATTGCGGCGGCTTGTTGCGCGGAATCAAACTGACGAGCTTGACGCCAAAACATTCCGGGTCGGCCAAATACCCCGGCATCATTCCCATCATTCCGCGATCGCCGGGCATCACCAAGATCGAACGCAACGGCAGAACGACGCGCCCCTCCGAGACTGCGATCATGGTCCGTTGCATCAGATCGATGCACTCTGCCATCGGCAACAGTTCGCGCACCTCGGCGCCGCGCAATACGCGAATTTCCATCAGGTGCCTGTCTGAGTGTTCCGCGTGCGCGGCGCGTAAGAACTGCGCAGCCCTTGCATCGCCGCTATGAAGGTCTCGACGTCATCGTCGTTATTGTAAAAATGAAAACTGGCGCGCACATTGTCGTCGCGGTACGAGGTCACGATGTCCTGCTTCATCAACTCGGCGGCAAGCCCGGCGCTGTTGCACGAGGGGACGGCAACGGTGGCGCCGCGGCGCTCGTCCTGGGTGGGCGTGATGCTCGGCCAGCCGATCTCCTCCAGCCTTTGCATGCAGCGTCGCGTCAGCGCGTAGTTGCGCTTTTCGATCGCCGGCGTGCCGATCTTGAGCAGCATCTTGAGGCCCGCCTCGGCGGCGTAGCAGTTGACCACGGGCGGGGTGCCCGCTTCGAAACGGCGCGCGTTCGGCGCCGGCCGATTGGCGGTGATATCCATGGCGGTAATTTCCGCCTGCGCAAACCAGCCGCTGTTGGTGGGCACCAGCGAGCGAACGCAAGCATCTCTCGCATAGAGAAAACCGATTCCCGCGGTACCCAGTAGATACTTGAGCATGCCTCCGGCCGCGAAATCGACGTCCAGCGCCTTGACGTCGATATCGAGCGATCCCACCGATTGATAGCAATCCAACAGCACTCTCGCACCTTTCGCCCGGGCGAGGCGCACGATGCCGGGAATGTCCAGTTTGGCGCCGTTGCGAAAACAGACGTGGGTGATGGCCACCAGCTGCGTTTGCTCGTCGATTGCCTTTTCGAACATTTCCGCCGGAATATAACCGTCGGCGGCGCGCGGCACGTGAACGACCCGCGCGCCGCGCGGCTCTTGCGCGTGCCAGATCTGCGCGTTGGTGGGAAATTCAAAGTCGCTGACCACGACTTTATTGCGCGGACCGGTGAAATCAAAGGCGCTCGCCAGCGCGTTCAATCCGGCCGAGACGGACGCGGTGACCGCGATCTCATCCGGCGAGGCGTTCAGGAGCGTCGCCGTCAGTTTGCGGACCGACTCATTCTTCGTGACCCACACGTCCCAGTTCGCGCCCACCAGCAGCCGATCTTCCATGTAGGCGTCGAATGCGGCTCGCACCTCATTCGCGAGTGCGCAATAGGAACCGCTGTTAAGGTAGGTCTTTCGCTGCAGAACCGGGAATTCCTTGCGCAGCGCCTCGAAGTTCTTTTCCATATTCCGGTTCCTGTCGCAAAAATCCTTAAAAACGAATTATATGCACAGTCATATAAACATGCAATTATGCGGACGCTGTGCGCAGCAGCGCGTTGGTTACGAGGACTGAAAATTTGCTTGATGAAGTGAAGCGCGTCGGCAAGACGGAAATCGATGCCGCTCGAGATCGAGTCGCTCCCTTGAGTGTGATTTCGCCGCTGGTTGGATGCGATATCGCACCGCAAGGCAAAACCATTCGATTGAAGCTGGAGAATCTTCAGCCCATCGGCTCATTCAAGATCCGGCCCATCGGAAATGCCGTCTTGAGCAGGAGCCGCGCCGATTTGAACGCCGGCATTTACACCACCAGCTCAGGCAACAGCGCGCTCGGCGTGGCGTGGATGGCCCGCCGACTCGGCATCAGCGCCACCGCAGTGGTGCCGGCGAACGCGCCGCAGGCGAAGCTCGATAAACTGCGAAGCTTGGGCGCACGCATCGATATGCGCGCCAACGATGTGTGGTGGCGGGCAATCGAAGCCGGCACGCTCGAGGACCAGGAAGGCGTTTACATTGACGCGGTGCGTGACTCCGCTTCGCTGGCCGGAGATGCAACCATCGGCGCCGAAATCCTCGAACAGTGGGCCGATGTCGAAGCGATCCTGATTCCCTTCGGCGGCGGCGGACTCGCGTGCGGAATCGCGTGCGCAGTGCGCGCCATCAGACCCGGCGTGAAAATCATTGCCTGTGAGCTGTCGAGCGCGCATCCCTTGAAGTCTGCTTTCGAGGCGGGCGCCCCGACCCAGACGTCGCATGAGCCCGGTTTCGTCAGCGGCGTGGGTTACGGCTCGGTGCTGCCCGAGATGTGGCCGCTCGCCAGATCCATGATCGATGACGTCATCACCGTCTCGCTCGAGCAAGTGGCCCAAGCCATCAGACTCTTGGCGGAAAACAACCGCGTCGTGGCAGAGGGTGCGGGTGCAGTATCGGTTGCCGCCGCGCTGTCGGGGCAGTACCCACAGACCAGGGTTTGTGCCGTTATCTCGGGCGGCAATATCGACAGCGGCATGCTTGCGGGCATTCTGCAGGGACGCATGCCCGGTTAGGCATCGATCTTCAGCGCGCTCTGCACTGCTGCGGCGCTGCGTGCGCGGCGCGCCTTCATGAAAAAGTACCCGACTGAAAGCAGCAGCAGCCACGGCACTCCCACGATCCATGAGATCTGCCAAGTCTCCTTGTCCAGTCCCATCGTGACCAACACCGAGCACAACAGCAGCAAGCCGACAATTTGCACCACCGGAAACCCCGGCGTACGCACCGGCAAATCCGCCAATTTGTGCCTGCGGCGGAAGCTCAAGTGGCTCAGCAAAATGACGATCCAGACAATCATGGCATCGAACAGCGCCACGCCGAACAAATAGTTGTACGCCAGGGGTGTGAGCTTCGACAGCCCCGCGGCCATCAGAATGCAGGCACCCGACACCAGAATGGCCGTGATCGGCGTGCCGTTCTTGCCGAGTTTTCCCAAGAATTTCGGCGCGAAGCCGCCGCGCGACAGCGAGAACAGCATGCGCGAGCACAGATAAACATTGGTGTTCATGCTCGACAGTGCGGCGCTCAAGACCACGAAATTCATGATCCCGGCGGCATGGCGAATTCCCGTTTGCGCGAAGACACGCACGAATGGACTTTGCGTCACCACCGTGGCGCCCGTTTCGGTCCAGGGCACAAACGTGACCACGATGGTGAGTGCGAGGATATAGAACAGGAACAGCCTCAGTGCCATGGTGCGCAGTGCCGCAGGTATGGTGCGCACCGGGTCCTTGGCCTCACCGGAGGTGACGGCGATCACCTCGATTCCGTTGAATGACAGAATCCCCACGATGACTGCCATCCAGACGCCGCCAAATCCGTGCGGCATGAACCCGCCGGGAAGACCGGTGAGATTGTGAAAACCCACCGGCTCGGTCCAAAGTCCAAAAATGGTTGCGGTGCCCAAGATGATGAAAATGACAATGGCCACTACTTTGATCAGCGCAAACCAATACTCGATGGAGCCGAAATTATTGACGGAGCGAGAATTGAAGTAGAGCAGGACGAAGGCAAAGCCCAGTGACCACAACCATACCGGCGTGCCGGGGAAGTAGAAGGTCATGTAGACGCCGGCGGCCACCGCCTCCGCGCCAACGGCGATGACCTGCGCCATCCAGTAGGAGTAACGGGTCACGAACCCCGCCCAGGGATTCAAGTAAATCTCGGCGTAGGTGCCGAACGAGCCGGCCGTCGGGTGCACC
>DATHFW010000164.1:0-27880 GCA_035317945.1 Steroidobacteraceae bacterium
ACTTCTATCGATAGGCCTTCGAGCAACGAGATGAACGACCCGCTTTGTGCTGCGGTCACCAGTTCTCTGGCTTCACTGCGCGCGATAACGTTCGCAATCTCGAGTCCCCATGTCGTTGGTACCATGGCCACGGTGTCGGGATCTCGTAGGGCATTCAAAACTGCCAAAGGGTAAGCCTCGTTGCGCGGGGCGGTGTCCCGCAGTAACCAGGACAACGTGACCGAGGCATCGAGAACAAATCTCATTCCCGGCCTTCTTCGATGGCGGCCTTGATGTCGATTTTCGCTCGTACCGGGTTGCTTTTCTTGAATGCGAGAAATTGATCGATGGCTGCCGCCGGGTCTTTGGCAGTCTGGCCCTCGCTTGGAACGAGATCCGCGATGGCCTTGCCCCTATTTGTAATGGTGAATCGTTTGCCCGCCTGGACTTGGCGCAACAACTCCGGGAGTTTCGTTTTTGCCTCGTATGCGCCGATTTCAATCTTCATGAGTACTGCCTCCATTCGATATTTAAAGACTAGTCTATAGACTGGTCGTTCGCAACTTGGAGTGCATAAGATGGAACGGTCATCTCGGGTCATCGAAGCCGAAGCACCCGATGTTTGGGTGCATCGCGAGTCAAGCGGGTAATTGTCGCCAGTTTAAGCCCCTTCGACGCTCCAAAAAGCTGCTTACAGAATTAACAGTTTCTGCGTCGTTGCTTTCCTGACCGCGGCGAGCGGAATACCGGCATCGAAAGTAACGAGCCTTCCTTCATGCTGAACCGCTAGAGCAAGCAGGTATATGTCGGTCAGTTGCCGCGGTCCATGAATTCGGGTCGAATCCACGACATCCGAATCCAACAGACTGACTTCATCCGGCCAGAATTCATGGATATCTTGAAGGCAGGCCTCGGCTAGATGCTCAATGACCGCTTGGACCGGCAACGGGTTTGGATAGCCTGGATTCGACATGATACGGATACACCCGTTTTGCGTGATTGGACATGACGCCCAACCTTCCTGCGCATGCTTCGCGAACCAATTAATCGCTGAATCGTGAGATGCGTGATCGGAGTCCAGCAACGCAATCAGTACATTGACATCCAATAGTGCGCGCACTCGTTAATGTCCGCCGATCTCGAGCCTACTCGTGGCGGGATGACGCGCAGGAGACCAGCTTGGGTGGGCGCGGCTAGTACGCATCTTCGTCACGAAGCTTGTCGATCAACTCATTCGTGACGATACCGCCACGCCGCGCGAACGGCTTAAGTCCATAAACTGCCTTGGGTTCCTTCACGGAGAGCGGCTCTTGCGCAGTCGTCAGCGAGCGCCGAGCGAGCTCGGAAATCATTTCGCCGATGGTCTTCCGTTCCCGCTTAGCACGCTCCTTGGCGGCCTGCAGCACATCGTCAGCAATGTCGAGCGTCGTCCTCATGCATCTGATGCTAACGCATCACGCATCACTAGTCCACTCTCCAGCCTAGCCCCGCCTTGGCGGCGGAATCGCGCAAGTCCTGATGCGAGTACCGACGTTGGCATGGCAGGCAAGACTCCCCATTGGTGCGACGCACGGGCTGCGCAACACGCCGCGTCTGTCGAAGAGCTCGCCTGTCCAAAAGCTCTCGACATAAGGGGTGAGTAAGAATATGTTCGAGTGAAACGGCACATGGGTTTACTTCAAAAAAACCTCTTAAGGGATGGGATCAAAATGGACACTCGTCGCATCGCCGCTGCTTCCCTCGCGGCGCCGCTCGTTTTATTTGCCGCCGTCGCCGGCTCCCAGACAATCCCCTTCGGCTCGAATCTTCCGGCGGGTCCCGTGCCGGCAGGCTACGCCGGATTTAATTGGGGGACGGGTGCAAACCAGGCCATCAATAGTGGGCCTGATGCAGAGATCTACTTCTTGACGAGCCCTGCCGCATCAATCGTTGAATTTGACCGGACGAGCCTCTTTAACCTCGACAGCGTCAACTACCAGGTTCTTGTTTCAGGTGAAACGGCGCTGGACTCGTTCGACAACTACACCACCGTCGTCTCTGGATACCGGGGATCGACCTTGGTGAAGAGCGTCACGGAGAACTATCCCGGTTTCCCTGGGGATCTCTTTACCGGATTGAATATTGAAGGCGTCAACAGAATCACCTTTTCAACCACCGATACCTTCGGGTTTTTGGATTCCCTTGGCAACCCGGTGATTGTCGGGACCAACACCCCCGCACAGACGTTCGTCGACCAACTCAAGGTAAGTCCCTTCACCGTGGCGGCGCCGGAGATGGCTCCGGCCCCGGCGCTGAGTGCGCTCACATTGTTGCTGGGCAGCTTGGCGGTTTTAACAGGTCGTCGACGAGTCGTACGCGATCGCCGCTAGCGGCTGCTAAGCGGTATTCCCGGCGTCGATGGTGATCACCGTGCCCGTGATGTTGCGGCCGCCGTCGCCTAGGAGAAACTCGACGCTATTGGCGATGTCGATCGGCTCGGGCATGCGATGCAAGGCGCTGCGCCGCGCGATGGTCTGGCGCTGCGAATCCGTCAGCTCGTGCGTCATCTCAGTGTCGACGAAGCCGGGTGCGAGCGCATTCACGGTAATGCCGAGCTGGCCCACCTCGCGCGCCAGCGAGCGCGTAAACCCGATCAACGAGGCCTTGGTGGCGCTGTAGACCGAAAGACCGCTATAACCGGTGGCCGCGACAATCGATGCGATGTTGACGATGCGGCCCTCGCGCTGCGACATCATGGATTTGAGGACATATTTCGACAGCACGATGGGCGAAACCGTGTTGAGTTGAATGAGTCGCTGAATGTCTTGATCGCGCATGCTGGACAGGATGCCGCTGGTGCCCAATCCGGCATTGTTGACCAGGCCGTATAGCGGCCCGAAGTCGGCGCGCATCGATCGCACCAGCTGCGCAATCAAATTCAAATCCGACAAGTCGCACGCCCGAAATTCGATGGCGCCTCGCGCATCCGCCGCCGCTGTGCTCGCGGCCGCCGTGAGTTCCGGACTCAAGCTGCGCGCGACCGCAATGACGCGGTAGCCGACGCTCGCCAGTGCGCGGCTCATCGCGAGCCCCAGGCCGCGGCTGCCGCCGGTGACGATGACGTTACGCACCGGGGCGCACCAGTTTGCCGGCGGCCGTCATTTCGAGGGCCGGAACGAAACGCAGCAGCGCCGGTACCTTGTGGGCGGCAAGGACGCGGCGGCAGGCGTTCAAGAGATCGCTTTTCACTTTCTCCGCGGTCTCCGCATCGCTTGAATTTTCAGAGTCGGCGAGCACAACTTCCGCGACCACCAGAGAGCCGGTCAGCGGATTACGGCGCGCCTTCACCAGGGACATGCGCACCCGAGGATCCGCATTGAGCACGGACTCGACTTCTTCGGGATAAACCTTCAATCCGCCGACATTGATGATTCCGCCCTTGCGGCCGCGAAAATAGTAGCGGCCATCGGCCAATTCGACCAGATCGCCGGTATCGACATAGCCATCGCCCGCCGCGAGCTGCGATACGGCTGCGCCGAGATACCGCGCTGCCGTGCGACCGGAGCGAATCCGCAATGTGCCATCTTCAACTTTCATTTCGATGGCGCCTCCCGCCTTGCCGACCAAGTCGGCCGGAAATCCGGCGAGCCCGTCATTCACGTCGAATGCCACGCCGGCCTCGGTGGAGGCGAATGCATGCGCAATGCGCGCGCTCGGGTAAGCCGCACGTAGGGCGTCCAGCACGGTCTGGTCCGCCACTTCGCCCGAAAGCCTGACGTATTCCGGAGCAATGAGCGCCGTGTCGCCGCTCATCAGCGCACGGCGCCAGTGCGACGGCGTTCCTGAAATGTGTGTTACCCCTGCAGCCCCCGCCCGCGCAAGGAATTCGCGTGTGGGCTCGCCGGCATTTGAAAGAACCAGCGGCGAGCCCGAAAGAACGGCGCGCAGATAAATCTGCAGTCCCCCGTAGCGGCGTATGTCGTAGAAAGTGCTCCACACCATGGGTTTGACCGAAGCGGGATGCCGCGGCAGCGCGCCGGCGAGACTGTCAAAGGAGTGCACCACGAGCTTCGGCACACCCGTCGTGCCGGAGGTCAACAGTATCCACTCCGTGTCCTGCGTGCGCCGTCGTTGAAGATTTTGCCGGACGGGCTGCACAGAGGTTTGGTCGAGGGCCACGTCTGCTTCAGCCGCCGCACTGACCCCGGCGAGTTGTTCCGGGGTCAAGTCCGGTGTGCACAGAACCAGTCGCCGCGCGACGCCGTCGAGCTCGACCAACGCGACTGCCGTGGCGAGCTGCTCGCGCATCGCCAGCACCACCGTTCGGCCGCGCAGCGATTCGAGTTTTCCGTCCAGTATCGAGCCGCCGGCAAGGTCCGCCAGCGCAACGGAAGCAGCACGGCCATGGAAGACGCCGGCCGCGGTCTCGCCCGGTGGCGAAATGGATTCCCACAAAGAACTCATGGCCGGCATTCTAGCAGCGGCCGGCGGCGCATCGACAACGCATCAGGACATTCTGTCAAAATGTCCATCACTTGAGTGACTCGGCGTACATCATCGAAAAAAATGCCGCAAAATTATCGACGAGCTTGAGCGAGCTGTTCGCACCGGGCGTGCTCGCTGCCGAATTGCGTGAACCTGGCGACCCTGCAGCGCTGTTGCCCGAGGAAAGGCAATATCATCGAGGCGCCGTGCCGAAGCGAGTGCAGGAGTTCGCGGCCGGAAGAGCGTGCGCCCACCGGCTGCTGGCCGAATTTGGCCTGGTTGATTTTCCGGTCAAAGTCACCGAGGATCGGCAGCCCGTCTGGCCTGATGCGCTGGTGGGCAGCATCACGCACACACGGGGCTTCTGCGCCGCCGTCCTCGCAAAGAAAGAATCCTTGAGCGCCATCGGCATCGATTCTGAGATCGCCGCGGGCGTCCGGGCAGACCTGTGGCGGGGCATCTGCACGCCATCGGAGACGGCGTGGCTGCGCGCATTGCCGCAAGGCGAGCAGACGTCGGCAGCAACGTTGATATTCTCGGCCAAGGAGGCGTTCTACAAATGCCAATACCCGCTGGTGCACGAGCGGCTGAACTTTCATGACGCCGACGTCGAAGTACCGGCATGGGGAGCGGCGCAGGGAGTATTTTTAATTCACGCCAATCGCAGTATTGAGCTTGAGCGCCACGCCGCGCTGCCGCTCGAGGGCCGCTACCTATTCCACGAGGAGTTTGTCACCACCGGCATTGCAGTGCTCCGACCCCGCTGAGCAAGCGCGAAATTGTGCTTGGCGCTAGTACGCTTTGTCGTCGCGAAATATCTTGACCACGGTCAGCAGAATGATTTTGATGTCGAGCATCGGCGACCAGTGGCGCAAATAGTCGAGATCGAAATTGACGCGCGCTTCCATTTCCTCCAATTGCGAAGTCTCGCCGCGGCAGCCATTGACCTGCGCGAGACCGGTAATGCCGGGCAACACCTTGTGACGCACCATGTAGCCCTTGATCAACTTGCGATATTCCTCGTTGTGCGCCACCGCGTGAGGCCTGGGTCCGACCAGGCTCATGCGCCCCTGTAGCACATTGATCAGCTGCGGCAACTCGTCCATGGACGAACGGCGCAGCAGCCTGCCGAAAGAGGTGATGCGGCTGTCGGATCTGGAGGCCTGGCGTATCTCCGCACCGTCCTCCGTGACCCGCATGGTGCGAAATTTGTAGACGGCGATCTCTCGGCCGTCCAGGCCGTAGCGGTGTTGCTTGAAGATGATGGGTCCGGGAGATGAGAGCTTGACCACAAGGGCAATGAGCACCAGCAGCGGCAGGCACAGCAGCAGGATCACGGTTGAGAAGCCGACGTCGGTGAGCCGCTTGGCGACGCCGCGATAGCCATGAAAAGGCGTTTCGCACATGGCGACCACGGGGATGCCATGGATCTCGCCGGAACGCGCCTGAATCAGGTCGAACACGAAAATGTCCGGCACGTAATAAATTGACGCTGTCGTATCGCGCAGGTCGTCCAACAGGTTCATGACCCGCTTCACGTGCCGAATCGGCAGGGCAATGAAAATGACATCCGTGCGGTTGTCCTTCACGTATTGCGACATGTCGCTCAATGATCCGACCAATTTGGCGTCGGCTTCCATGCCAAGCCGATCGCTGCTGCGGTCGTCGAAAAAGCCGGTCACTTCCACGCGCATGCCCGGATTGTTCTTCAAGCGCCGCGCCAGTTCCAAACTGCTGGTGTTGTATCCGGCGATGATGGCGCTGCGGCTGTCGAAGGCGTTCATCAGGAAACGGCGCATCACTTCCTGCATCGCCAGCGTGACAACCATCAAGACGACCGGCGTGACGACCGCCCATGTCAGGAAAATGTGCCGTGGATATCCGTTGAGCGACTTGGTCACATAGCCGACCGCAAGCAGCACCGCCAGCAACAGCAACCAACGCAGGATCACATCGACGACTGCGGAGAGCCGGGCCGAGGTCAGCTGCGTGCTCACTTCGCGCGGCGGCTGCACCAGGACCAGGCACAGCACACCCACGATGACAATCGCCGCGGAAGAAGGATCGAATTTGCCGCCGAAAAATATGATGGTCGCGTACAGCGAGGCAACGGCCACCACGGCCGGCACCAGCGCTTGCACGCCGGTCAGTATCGCGATGAGAAAACTTTGCTTGAGTAAGACCGGCTGGGGCATCTGGAATCCGTTGGAGAGTGAAAGCCTATCCCTATGTTCTTCGGGCGCAATTTAGGGGCGCGACTTGATCACCTTACATTATCGGCCAAGTTTGTTGATTGCGTGACCTGAATCTATAAAAAGTTGAATCCGGCCCTGTCGGCGGATCCGGCGGGCCTTGAAGCAATGATATTCTACGGCGCTATGACAAATGTTCCATTGCTGGATCTTAAGGCGCAATTTGCGCAGATTCGTGCCGAAGTCATGCCGGTTATCGAGCAAGTATGCGCGAGCCAGCGCTTTATTCTGGGCGAACACGTGCTCGCGTTGGAGGCGGAGGTGGCTCGCTACTGTGCCTCCGCTGACGGCATCGGCGTCTCCTCCGGCACCGACGCGCTGTTGCTCGCGCTCATGGCCTTGGGCGTGGGAGAGGGCGATGAAATTATTACAACGCCCTTCACCTTCTTCGCCACCGCGGGAACAATCGCTCGCTTGGGGGCGCGGCCGGTTTTCTGCGATATCGATCCCGTCTCATTCAACATATTGCCAGCGGCTGTTCAGGATTTCGTCGATCGGCAGTGCACCGTGCAGGGCGGGCAGCTCATCAACCGCGCTACCGGCGGCAGGATCAAGGGTTTGATGCCCGTGCATCTCTACGGGCAGTCGGCCGACATGGATCCGCTGATGGCCATCGCCAAGCGTCACGGCTTGAAGGTCATCGAGGATGCCGCGCAGGCCATCGGCACGGAATACCAGGGCGTGCGCGTGGGCTCGATCGGCGATATCGGCTGCTTTTCATTTTTCCCCAGCAAGAATCTCGGCGCCTTCGGCGATGCCGGCTTGTGCACGACCAATGATGCGGAGCTGGCGGAAAGCATGCGCGTGCTGCGGGTGCACGGCGGAAAACCGAAGTATTTTCATGCAGTGATAGGCGGCAACTTTAGAATCGATGAGCTGCAGGCCGCCGTGCTGCGCGTGAAATTGAAATACCTGGACGGTTGGACTCAAGCGCGCCAGCGCAACGCGGCCTTTTATGACGCGGCGTTCGCCGCGGCCGGCTTGGCGGACAAGCTCGCAACGCCGCAAGCCGCCAAGAACGGCCGGCATATTTTCAACCAATACGTGGTGCGTGTGCAGAATCGGGATGCGCTCAAGACCTTTCTGGCCGAGCGCGGCATCGGCACCGAGATTTACTATCCGGTTCCGCTGCATTTACAGCAGTGTTTCGCTTATTTGAAACACGTCACCGGCGATTTTCCGGAATCGGAACGCGCGGCCAAGGAAACCTTGGCATTGCCGATTTATCCGGAACTAAACCAAGGGCAGCTGGACGCGGTGGTCGCGTCAATCACCGAGTTCTACGCTTAAGGCACGCAACGCCGCGCGAATCAGCTCTTCTTGAAGTCGTCCGGCAGCAGCTGATGGCGCGACAGCAATTTGTAGAAATCTGTGCGGTTGCGTTTCGCCAGGCGCGCGGCCTGACTCACATTGCCCGTGGTGATCTGCAAAATCTGCGACAGATAGTTGCGCGTGAATTCATCGCGAGCTTCGTCGAAGGAGGGCAGGCGGGTCGGATTCCCGCCGAGTGATTGCTGTACCAGCTCCGCGGTAATGATGGGGCCATGCGACAGCGCGACGTTTTGCCGCACGACGTTGTACAGCTGGCGCACGTTGCCGGGCCACTCGGCCGTCGCCAAAAGCTCCACCGCTTCCGGCGCATAAATCTTGCGTTGGCCGCTTTCCTTGGCGATCTGTTCCAGAAAATGCGCAACCAGCAGGGGAATGTCCTCGCGGCGGCGGCCCAACGAAGGGACTTCGATGTGCACCACATTCAGTCGGTAGTACAGGTCCTCACGAAATTGACCGGCGACCATCAACTCATGCAAGTCGCGGTGCGTCGCGGAAATAATGCGCACATTGGTCTGCACGGCATCCGCACCGCCCACCGGGCGAATGGTGTTGTCCTGCAGTACGCGCAGCAATTTGACCTGCAGCCGCATCGGCATGTCGCCGACCTCGTCGAGCAGCAAGGTGCCGCCGTCGGCGGTTTCGAACAGGCCTTTCTGGTCGCGGGTCGCGCCCGCGAACGCACCGCGCTCATGGCCGAACAGTTCCGATTCCAGCAGGTTTTCGGCCATGGCACTGCAATTGATGGCGACGAAGGGCTTATTGCGGCGCGGGCTGGCTTCGTGAATGGCCCGTGCCAGGAGCTCCTTGCCGGTGCCGCTCTCGCCGGTCAGCAATACTCGTGCATCCGTGCCGGCGACCATGTTGGCTTGCGCCAACTTATCCTCCATGAGCTGGTTGCGGGTAATGATGTTCGCGCGCCAATCCTCATCCACGTGCGCAAAACCCGACACCTTGAGCGCCTTTTGCACGTGATCGAGCAGCTCCTGCTTGTCGACGGGTTTGGTGAGGAAACCGAATGCGCCGCTCTGCGTCGCGTGCACGGCATCGGGAATGGTCCCGTGGGCCGTCAAAATAATGACCCGCAAACCCGGCCAGCGGCTTTGCAGCTCCTTGAGCAGGCCGATACCGTCCATTTGGTCCATGCGCAGATCCGTGATCACCAGATCCGGCCGGAAGCGCACACAGGCGGCCAGCGCGGCAGCCGCGCTCTCGACGGCTTCGACTTCGTAATTTTCGGCCCGCAAGCGGATCGTCAAGAGTCGCAGCAAGCCCGGGTCATCGTCGACGACCAGGATGCGGGCTTTGCGCTTTTGCGGTGTCAGCGAGTCGCGTGTGCCCGGCGTCAAACCGAATGACAACGGGGTGGTGGCGGCAATGGAATAGGCGTTCAGTGCAGTATCTCCCTGTCCGTTTATGGCGTGTGGGGGGCGCCGGAACCGCGGTCGGTCACAGATCGTTGCTCGATATGTGTTATCGCTTCCAGTTTAGCCCTGGCCTCATCCAAGGCTTTGCGCAACTTCGCATTTTCGTCCGACTCTGCCGCCAGGCGACGGTTTAGGGCTAGCAGCTTATCGTGTGAATCGTTGGGCACCACGTCTCGCATGCGGGCGTTTTCGGCCTGCAATATCAGCCGTTGCTCAACCTCTTTGAGCTCTACGGTGGCCAGCAAGCGCTCCACAGGCAGGAGAGTTTCGGGTCTGGCCAGCAGTTCTGCCAACTGTCGCTGTGCGGCGACGGGATCCGCACCAGTATAACCCGGCGTGGCCAAAGCCAGCGCATAGCGCAGTTTGTTGCTGGTCGTGGGCTGCAATTCGGCCGCATCCTTGGCCTGTTGGAAGACCTCTGCCTGTCGCGCCGGATCGCCCTGCGGCAGATTGCTCATCATTTCCAGCAAGGGCGCCAGGGGGCCAGCGTCTGGATTCGGACTCACCGGCACGGCCGGAGCGGATGATTTTGGGGTACCCAGTACGCTGCAGCCGCTGATCCACATGACTGCCAGAGCGCATGCTGCAACGCGTTTTCCACTATGCGGCATGGGCTTTTTCACGCGTAGCCGCTACCGCCGGGCGCAACGGCAGCCGCACGCGAAAATGCGCGCCGCCGGACTTGGACTCGAGGATTTCGATACTGCCACCATGGGCATTGACGAATTCGGTTACCACCGAAAGCCCGATGCCGGTGCCCTTGACGTGGCCGCCTTGGGGGGTTTTCCCCTGATAGAAAGCTTCAAAAATCCGATTGCGCTCATCGGCAGGAATGCCGGGTCCGCTGTCCATCACATCCAACAGCAATTGTTCGCGCTCGGCGCGGGCGTGCAGCGAAATCGTGCCGCCGCGCGGCGTGAATTTAACGGCGTTGGACAGCAAATTATCGAGGATCAGGCGCACCTTGCTGCGATCCGCCATGGGCGTGAGATCTTCCACCTGCACATCGAGGCGCACGCGCTGCGCGACCAGAGTGAGCTGCTGATTCTCCAAGACGCTCTTGATCAAAGGACGCAACTTGAACTCGGAAATCTCCAACCCGACGCTCTTGGCCTGCCAAGCGCTGAAGGACAATAGATTTTCAATGAGCCGCTGCAGTTTCATGCCGTTCTCGCGCAAGATCGCCGTGACCTCTCGCTGGCCGCTTTGCAGTTCACCCACCGCCCCGTCCATCAACAGTTCGGTTCCCTCGCGAATGTTTGCCAAAGGGGTTTTCAGTTCATGCGACATATGTCGCAAAAACCGGTTCTTTTCCTGCGCCAGATCGAGCAATCGGCCTCTCAGCCATTCCAGCTGCGCCGCCAATCGTTCGAGGTCCGCGGGTCCGCGAATCGCAATCGGCCTCGAGAAGGAACCGCGCCCCAATTCACTGATGGCCCGATCGATCGCCCGTATCGGTCGGGCGAACAAAAACGTGAAGACGCCGACCACTGCGAGCGTCATGGGCACCAGCAACAGCGTTTGCCAGACGAGATTCTGCTGCGCATGCTGTGTCGCCAATTCCAGGCTCGCCGTTTCCCGGTCGATCTGCAGGCTGATCCGATCCGAGACATTGGACGCGGCGTCCGACAGCTGCGGAAAGCTGCCGATCAGATCCGCCATATACGTCGAATTCGGCGCCGCGCGTTTCAAATCCTGCAGCAATTGTCCGGACTTGGTTTCCACCGCACGCACCCCCCGCTGCGATGCTTCGTCCAGCGGCAGCGTGAGAAGTTCCTGAATGACGGTAACCAAGCGTGCGTGGTGAGTCGCATACACATCGAGCAGTTTCGCATCGCCGATGACTTGATACAGGCGCGCCTGGCGCTCGAGCGCGCCGATCTCTTCGAACATGCGCTGATTGTTGCGCGTACCCTGCATGCCGTGAACCACCAGCTGCTGGCTGCGAACCGATAGGCGATTCATTTGCACGGCGGCATTCACGATGGCA
The DNA here is from genome assembly GCA_035317945.1 of Steroidobacteraceae bacterium. Taxonomy (GTDB): domain Bacteria; phylum Pseudomonadota; class Gammaproteobacteria; order Steroidobacterales; family Steroidobacteraceae; genus Bog-1198. The sequence continues at coordinate 11,442 of DATHFW010000164.1, forward strand.
AACAGCAGCGGCGCAGCCACGATCGTAAAGCCGATCAGCATCAGCCCGCTCAATGACTTGGGTCGCGGCAATCGCATGGGCGGCATTCTAGCAGCGTGTAGGACTCAAAAAGGAGTGACCGGATCGTATCTGTAGAATTGTCTCGCATGAACAGCGAAGCGCCGTATTCCCAACTCTCTCCCGAGACCGTGCTGGACGCGATCGAAGCACTCGAGTATCGCTGCGACGGCAGGGTTCTGGCGCTCAATAGTTACGAAAACAGGGTGTACCAAATCGGCCTGGAGGAGGGCGAACCCCTGGTCGCCAAATTTTATCGGCCCGGACGCTGGAGCGATGCCGCGATACGCGAGGAGCACGCATTTGCCCTGGAGCTGGCGGCCCAAGAGATTCCGGTGGTCGCGCCGCTGCTGCGGGACGGCGAGTCCTTGCATGTTCATCACGGCTTTCGCTACGCGGTTTTTCCACGCCGCGGCGGACGCTGGCCGGAGCTGGGTACAAGCGATGAGCGGGAATGGGTCGGCCGATTTCTCGGGCGGATCCATGGCGTCGGGCGCGCCGCGGTCTTCCGCGAGCGCATTGCCCTGAGCATGGACGACCTTGGCCGCAACGCCCGCGATTTTGTGCTGGACGGCGATTGGATGCCGGACTATTTGGCGACCAAGTACGCCGATCTTACGGACGAGTTGCTGGAGGCAGTGGAAGCCAGGGCGCGGAATTGGGGCGGGGCTCGGGTTGGGCGCATTCTTGGGGATTGTCATCGCGGCAATATCCTGTGGACCGATCTGGGGCCGCATTTCGTAGACCTTGACGATTGTCTCACCGGACCTGCGGTACAAGACCTGTGGATGCTGCTATCCGGCGGGCTGCAGGAAATGCGCACGGAGCTGCATGATCTGCTCAAAGGTTATGAGCAGTTCCTGCCGTTCGATCGCCGCGAGATCGCCCTCATCGAACCGCTGCGCGCGTTGCGGATGATTCATTATTCGGCGTGGTTGGCGCGCCGCTGGCATGATCCGGCGTTTCCGCGGGCTTTTCCGTGGTTCGCCGAGCCGCGCTATTGGGAACAGCACTACCGCTCGCTCGAGGATCAGTTGGCGGCCGTGCTCGAGCCGCCGTTGGAGTTGTGACGGTCGCACGTTGTGATTGTTCACATATTTGGTGATGATACGAGGATGGCTGGCACGGTCGGGATGACGAAAATTCTTTTGCTGCTCTGTGCGGTAGCGCTCTTAAGCGCATGCAACAAGGATTCAGGTTCGCCCGCAGAAAGCAATGCTGTGGCGCGTCCCAAGCCCAAGGCGCCGGTCGTCTCGAGGAGCGGGCCCACGGTCGCGCAACAAACGGCCGGCATGGTGCAAGCGGCGAATCAGGGCAAATCTCAGGTGCCGGTTGAGTTGAAGTTCGACTTGGGCGGGCGGCCGAAGGTCGGGCAGCTGCTGGAAATCAACCTGGCGCTCATCCCGGAAATTGCTGCGAGCCCTGCGATCATTCAGGTGAGAGATGCCGACGGCCTGACTGTGGCGCCGGGCGGCAATCAGTTCGATATTCCCGCGGCGGAAGTGGGCGAGGTCTATCGTCAGACCGTCAGAGTGACGCCCAATGCCGAAGGGGTGCTGCTGGTCGGCGTGACCGTATTGCTCAAACACGACGATGTCACCGATCAAAGGGCATTTTCGATTCCCATCATCGCCGAACGCTGAATCCCGGGCAGTCAGCCCCTAAAGGTCCTATAATGGGGGGTTTCCTCCCCTAGGGTTCACTGTGACTCAGAAACTTCGCAACATCGCCATCATCGCCCACGTTGATCACGGCAAGACCACGCTCGTCGATCAACTGTTGCGCCAGTCCGGTACGCTCGATGCGCGCAAGGATTTGCAAGAACGCGTCATGGATTCGAACGATTTGGAGCGCGAACGCGGGATCACGATCCTGGCCAAGAATACGGCGATCACCTGGGGCGATTATCGAATCAACATCGTCGACACGCCGGGACATGCTGACTTCGGCGGCGAGGTCGAGCGGGTGCTTGCCATGGTCGACTGCGTGCTGCTGCTCGTCGATGCGGTCGACGGCCCCATGCCGCAAACGCGCTTCGTCACGCAAAAGGCCTTCAAGCACGGGCTGAGGCCCATCGTCGTCATCAACAAGATCGATCGCGACGAGGCTCGTCCGGGCTGGGTCTTGGATCAGACCTTCGACCTGTTCGACCGGCTGGGCGCAACCGACGAGCAATTGGATTTTCCGGTCATCTACGCCTCGGCGTTGCGTGGATTCTCAGGATTGGAATCCACGGTGCGCGAGGGCGACATGCAGCCCTTGTTCAAGACCATCGTGGAACATTGCCCGCCGCCCGACGTGGATGTGGACGGTCCTTTGCAGCTGCAAGTCACCTTGCTCGATTACTCCAGCTATGTCGGCGCCATCGGCATTGGACGCATCAAGCGCGGCACCATCAAGCGCGGCACGACCGTCACCGTCATTTCTCGCGAGGGCAAGCAGCGCCCGGAGAAGATTACTCAGATTTTGGGTTTCCACGGCCTGACGCGCGTCGAAGTGGAATCGGCCGGCGCCGGCGACATCGTTGCCTTCGCGGGCATCTCGGAACCGAAGGTTTCGGACACCTTGTGCGACCCAGCGACGGTCGAACCGCTGCCCAGCCTCACCGTTGATGAGCCCACCATCAGCATGACGTTCGAGGTCAATACCTCTCCTTTCCTCGGCCGCGAAGGAAAATTCGTCACCAGCCGGCAGATTCGTGAACGCTTGGAACGCGAAGCGATCCACAACGTCGCTTTGCGCGTCGAGCCGACCGCCGACCCGGATAAATTCGTGGTCTTCGGGCGCGGCGAATTGCATCTCGGCGTGCTGCTCGAGAACATGCGGCGAGAAGGCTATGAAATGGCTGTTTCCAGGCCGCGCGTGGTCATCAAGCAGGTCGACGGCGCTGCGCATGAGCCGATCGAGCAAGTGACCATCGACGCGGACAGCGACGCGCAGGGTGCCGTCATGCAGGCGCTCGGCAGCCGCGGCGGAGATCTGAAGGATATGCAGGCGGACGGGCGCGGGCGCGTGCGCTTGGACTACATGATTCCGTCACGCGGTTTGATCGGTTTTCAGACCGAGTTTCGCACCATGACTCGCGGCACCGGGTTGCTGCATCATGTTTTTGATCACTACGGGCCGGTGGTGCAGCGCCAACTGGGTCAGCGCCCGAACGGCGTGTTGATCTCGAACGGCCAGGGCGTTGCGCTGGCCTATTCGCTGTTCAGCTTGCAGGAGCGCGGGCGCCTGTGCATCGGCGCGAACGAAGAAGTTTATGAGGGCATGATCATCGGCATGAACAACCGCCTCGATGATCTGGTCGTCAATCCGCTCAAAGGCAAGAAGCTCACCAACATGCGGGCATCCGGCAAGGACGAGGCGGTCGTGCTGTCGCCGCCGATCCGATTTTCGCTCGAGCAGGCCATGGAGTTCATCGATGACGATGAACTCATCGAAGTGACGCCCACCTCCATTCGGCTGCGCAAACGCAATTTGAAGGAAACCGACCGCAAGCGTTCCGAGCGCGAAACCGCGGCCTAGGCTGCTGGGGCATTTAACCGAATATTGGCCGAAACGAGACGCGCGTCACGCCGTGCATCCGGGATCTCCCTAACATCTGTGGAGTTCGGTTGCGGGGTGCACCGATTCAAATTGCGGGAGATTCTAGGTCTTGTCACGCGAAACCGCGGCTGCAATCCGTGTTGAGCCAGCGCCGCCGGCAGAGAGCTTCAACCCTCTGCTGGAGCGGCAAATCGCGGAGTCGCGCGGGCGCGGCGGCGAGCCTGAGTTAGACCTGCTCCTGAAATCCATCAGCGCGCACTACGATCGGCTCGACGCCGAACGGCGCGGCGTGGTGCGCTCCATGCAGCTCATGTCCGATGAGGCGCAGGCCATGACTCGCGAAATTCGCGAGCAAACCGCTTCGCACCTGCAAGCGATTCTCGACAACGTCAAGGACGCCATCATCACGGTTGACGAGGCGGGCCTCATCGAATCGTTCAATCACACCGGCGAACGGATATTCGGTTACTCCTCCGCGGAGATTCTCGGCCGCTCTTTGGGATGTCTGTTTGTCGACATTGATCCTAAAAATCCGCGCGAATATCTGGAGCGCTTGGCGACCAAGATTGACGATACGCACGTGGACCTGGCCGCGACCCAGACATGGGGTCTTGCCAAGGGCGGAAGCCGCGTCGCGATCGACATTGCCGTCAGCAAGCCTACGCTCAATTGGCTGGACGGCTACATCGTGTGCGTCCGCGACATCACCGAAAGACATCTCGCGGAAGTTTCGGTGCGCGAGAGTGAAGGGCGCTACCGTACGCTGGTTGAACACGCCCCCGAGGTGATTGTCGTGTTCGACGTGGATGCGGGAAAGTTTGTCGACGTCAACGAAAACGCCTGCCGTTTCTTCAAGATGACCCGTGAGACCCTGCTGAGCTGTGGGCCGGACAAGCTCAGTCCTGCAATGCAAGCCGACGGCACAGCCTCCTTCGGCGTATCTCGCGGCTACATCGAGAGCGCCCTGGCCGGGGACGTGCCGGCGTTCGAGTGGCTGCATTGCGATTCGAACGGTCAGAATTTTCCCTGCGAAGTCCGCTTCGTGCGGCTTCCCAGTTCCAATCGTCGCTTGCTCAGGGCCAGCATCATCGATATCACCGAGCGCAAGCGCGCCGAAGCGATCGCCTCGGGCGAACGCCGGGTGTTCGAGAAGATCGCCGCCAATGCGCCGCTGTCCGCGGCGCTCGAGTCGATTTGCGAGCTTATCGAACGCGCCATGCTGGAGAGCTGCTGTGCGGTCAATTTATTGGACCGCGACAAGCAGGCCTTGAATTTTGGCGTCGCGCCGAATCTGCCGCGCGAATTCGTGCAAGCCATGGACTATGCACCGATCGGCATCCGCTACGGTTCCTGTTCGGCCGCCGTGTATTTGAGCCGTCTGGTGACCGTCGCCGATATCGAAACCGATGCACTCTGGGAGTATCGCCGTGAGGCGGCACGCGAGGCGGGCTTCCGGGCCGCCTGGTCGGTGCCCATCGTTGCCTCGGACGGCCAGGTGGTCGGCACGTTTGCCGTGTATCGCCGCCAACCCGGCATCCCTTTCTCCCGCGATCATGAACTGATGATGCGCATGGCGCAGATCGCCGGGATTGCCATTGAGCGCCGCGCCGCCGAAGACGCTCTGCGCAATAGCGAGTCGAAATTTCGCGGCCTGTTCGAAAGCGTCATGGAAGGCGTTTATCAAACCTCGCGCGACGGCCGCATTCTCGTCGCCAATCCTGCTTTCGTGAAGTTGCTGGGCTACGCTTCCGCCGAGGAACTGTATCAAGTTCCCATGGGCGCATTGTTTTGGTATGCCAACGACCGCGAAAACTTCGCACGCCGTGCCGAGATCGAGGGCGAGCTGCGCAACGAAGAATATGTGCTGCGCCGTAAAGACGGATCCATGCTGGTGGTGGTCGACAATTGCCGCGTGGTGCGCGATCAGAACGGCCGAGTCCGCGGCTTTGACGGCACCCTGACCGACATCACCGAACGCAAGAAAGCCGAAACCGCCGTTTTTCAAGCCAAGGAGCGCGCCCAGGTCACTCTGCAATCGATTGGCGACGCGGTGATCACGACGGACTCGGAAGGGCGGATCGACTATATGAATCCCGTCGCCGAGAGTCTGACGGGATGGGAAAACCGCGAAGGGCAGGGACAGTTGATCGGCGATGTCTTGACGGTGGTGGACGAGATCACGCGCGAAGGAAGTGAAAACCCGGTAGCGCGTTGTCTCCGCGAGGGGCAGGTTTTGGGACTGGCCGAGCACACCGTGATGGTCAATCGCCGCGGCCAGGAAATAGCCATCCAGGATTCGGCCGCGCCGATCCGCGACCGGGCCGGCAATCTCATCGGCGCAGTCATGGTGTTTCACGATGTCAGCAAGGAGCGTCGGCTGCATCGCGCGCTGCACTATCAAGCGAGCCACGATGCGCTCACCGGATTGATCAATCGCCGCGAGTTCGAGAATCGGCTCACCGTCGCTGTCGAGGACACACGGCAGAATGCCCAGGCTCGCCACGTGCTCCTCTACCTGGACTTGGATCAATTCAAGCTCGTCAACGATACCTGCGGGCATCCGGCGGGCGACCTGCTGCTGAAGCAGATCACCGGCGTGATTCAGTCGCGGGTACGCGGCGGCGACACGCTTGCCCGATTGGGCGGCGATGAGTTCGGAATCCTGCTGCAGGATTGCGCGCGCGATCAGGCGCTGCGCATTGCGGAGAATCTGCGCCAGGCCATTCGTGACTACCGCTTCACCTGGCAGGGCGGCGTGCTGGCGGTGGGCGTCAGCATCGGCATCGTGGAAATCACCAACGAGATTCCCACCGTCGCCAATGTGATGAGCGCCGCCGACGTGGCCTGCTACTCGGCCAAGGATTCGGGGCGCAATCGGGTCCAGCTCTACAAGCCGGACGATATGCCGGAACGGCATCGGGAAATGCATTGGGTCTCGAAGCTGGCGCGCGCGCGTGACGAGAGCCGCTTCGAATTGTTTTATCAACCGATCGTACCAATCGGCTCCAGGCCGCATGTGCGCGAACATTTTGAACTGATGTTGAGACTGCGCGATGAGGCCGGAACCATCGTGACGCCCGCCGAATTCATTCCCGCGGCGGAGCGCTACGACATCATGCCGTCAATCGATCGCTGGGTGGTTCGCCAGGCCCTCGATCGGGTGGTGCATCGGATTGAATCGGGCGTCAAGCCCTTCACCGTCGCGGTGAACTTGTCGGGGACCTCGCTCAATGACGAGCGATTCCTCGATTTTCTGATTGCCGAACTAAGTGCCAGCGAGTTGGTGCCGGGTGCGATGTGCTTCGAGATCACCGAAACGGCCGCCATCGAAAACTTGAGCAACGTGGTGTACTTCATGCGGGAGCTGAAAAATCGGGGTTGTCACTTCGCCCTGGACGACTTCGGCAGCGGCCTGTCGTCGTTCATGTATTTGAAAACATTGCCGGTCGACTATCTGAAAATCGACGGCCAATTCGTCGAAAACGTCACTCGCGACCCGGTCGATCGCAGCATGGTCGCCGCCATCAGCCAGGTCGGCAACGCCATGGGGATTCAAACCATCGCCGAGCGGGTGGAATCGCAGGAAGTCCTGGCCGAATTGGGCCGATTGGGAATCGGTTTCGCCCAGGGGTTCTACATCGCCAAGCCCCGCTCGACCGACGAATTTCCTTATTTGCGCTGAAGAATTCCTTCGAACGGCGTACTCTTCAGGCTCAAGGGGGCTTGAGCTATTCGACCAATAAAAAGGGGGTTCGTCATGATTCTCGGGATGTCCTTAGCCACTTTCACACAATTTCACGTGATCATCAGCCTGATTGCCATCATCAGCGGCATCGTCGTGGTCCTCGGTATGTTGGGGGCAAATCGCATGCCCGGCATGACCGCCCTGTTTCTCATTACCACCGTGGCGACCAGCGTCACCGGATTCATGTTTCCCTCGCCTTTTGACGCCGCGGACGTGATCGGCATCATCTCACTGGTAATTCTGGCGTTGGCCATTCTTGCGCTGTACACCTACAAGCTCGCGGGAGCATGGCGCGGCGCCTATGTCGTCACTGCCATGGTCGCCTTGTACTTGAATTGCTTCGTTCTCGTCGTCCAGTCGTTCATGAAGATCGCGTTCTTCCATGCCCTGGCGCCCACGCAAAAGGAACCGCCGTTTGCCGTCGCACAGGGAGTGGTCCTGATCCTCTTTATCGGACTGGGCATCGCAGCGTTCAAGAAGTTTCGCCCGATGGCCCGGGCGCCCGCCATCGCCTAAGATGCCGTTCGAACTACAACCTCGCATTCACAATGAACTGATCAAGATCGAGCCCCTCGAGGCCGGCGATTTCGAAATGCTGTATGCCGTGGCGTCCGATCCTTTGATCTGGGAACAGCATCCCAGCAAGGATCGCTATCAGCGCCCGGTGTTTGAGAATTTTTTCAAAGGCGCCATGGAATCGGGCGGTGCCTTTCGGGTCATCGACAATGTTAACGGCGAACTCATCGGCAGTTCTCGATACTGCGACTATGAGGAAGCTCAGCGTCAGATCAGCATCGGCTATACCTTCATTGCACGAAGCAGGTGGGCGCGCCACTACAACCGGGCCTTGAAGACGCTGATGCTCGACCATGCGTTTCAGTACGTGGATCGCGTCACCTTCAAGGTCGGCGTCAATAACTGGCGCTCGCGCAAGGCAATGGAAAAACTCGGCGGCATCTACATCGGCGAGGAGTCGGTGAGTTATTCGGGCGAACCGGCTCACCCCAACGTGGTCTTCAAAATCGATGCCGCGGACTGGGCCGATCGCTCGCGATAGCCGGAAGCCTGTCTTCGAGCCTCATTGTCCGCTTTGGGCCGGTTCACTTTTAGCGGCATATGAACCGGCATAACACCATGTTAAGTAACTGATTATATCTATAATAATCAATTACTTATACCGGCATAATATGCGGCATGATACCGGATCATATTTCGCAAATGGTGCCGATGCTGCCCAGCGAGGCGGAGCCCGAATTGTCGGACCAGACGAGGGAGATGTGGACGAGCTGGACCAGCTTCCATAAGGTACATTAAAACGGACCTTAAGCCGCTTTAGGTCTATTTTATGAGACCTTATGAAAGCGACGAAAAACAAATCAGTGCTGCCGCTACGCCTGCGACAGGCCATTGCCAAGCTTGGTGCTGACATTTCCGTTGCGCGACGTAAGCGCTGGTTGACTATTCGCATGATGGCCGAGCGGATTGGCGTTCATAAAAATACTTACCTGAAAGTCGAGAAAGGCGACCCGAGTGTTTCATTCGGAATTTACGCCATGGCCCTCTTCGTTTTGGGGTTATCCGACGCTCTAATAAATCTAGCCGATCCTGGTCGGGATGATACGGGTCTCTTGCTCGACGCAGACCACCTGCCGAAACGCGTCCGTGCGCCTAAGGAACCTCAAGCACTATGAAGCGCACGAGACAGGATTTGACTAGTCCAGGCGCTGCAGGGTGACCTGTAAGCCATCCTTAGGCTTGGCGATGGGCACGAGTTGGTAGGGCATGACGTATCCCGGCGCAATGCTCCAGCGATACCGCAGCAGCAATTGATGCATGATGGCTTTGACCTGCAAGGTGGCAAAGTGCTGGCCGATGCACATGTGCGCGCCGCCGCCAAAAGGCACCCAGGCAAATGCATGCCGTTTGTCCTCTTGGCGCGTAGGACTGAACCGTTCGGGATCGAATCGAGTGGGATCGGTCCACAGCGACGGCATGTAATGCACATGGATCGGATAAACGCCGACCAACGTCCCTGCGGGGATCTCGTATCCTTGAAATACCGTGTCCTTGATGCACATCCGCGGCATCGAGGTGAGCGGCGGTGTTAGGCGCAGCGCCTCGCGCATCGTCCAGGACAGTTCCTCGAGCTGATCGAGATCGTCATACTCGAGTTGAGCCTTGCCCAAGGCGATCGCTTTGGCGCGCAACCGCTCCTGCCATTCCGGATGGCGCGCCAGCAGATACATCATCGTCGTCAGCGTGCTGGTCGTCGTGTCATGCGCCGCCATCATCAGGAATATCATGTGATCGATGATTTCCTGATCCGTAAACCGCTCTCCCTGTTCGCTCTGCGCGTGACAAAACTCGCTGAAGAAATCGCTGGTGTGGGTCCGGCGCTTTTCCGGCAGCAGGGCGCGGAAACGCTTCACCAACAATTCGCGTCCGCGAATGCCGCGCCACATGGTCAGCCCGGGTACGGGCACGCGAATGATCGCCAGGGACGCCGCGACGGTGGCGACAAAGGCTCGATTAAGATCCTTGGCGCTGCGGCCGAGTTCGACTCCCATGAACACGGAGGCGGCCAGGTCCAGCGTGAGTTGCTTGAGCAATGGAAACATCTGGCGCGCGGCCGAGTGATCGGCCGCCGGCATCCAGGCTTTGATGCCGATATCGATGGCGGGGCTCATTTGCTCGAGATAGGTGCGCAAGGCCGGTTTTCGAAACGCCACCTGCATGATGCGGCGCTGATAGCGATGCTCGTCGCCGTCCATGGCCATGATGGCGCCGGGAAAAACCCTGCCGATGTACGGTTCCCAGCCCCGCGCGCTGGAAAAGGCGCCGTCGCGATTTTTCCATACGAATTCCAGCGCGTCCGGCCCCAGCAGGCTGATCATGCCGCCGCGGCCGATGGCGATTCGCCAGATGGGACCATGCGTTTTCTCGAGCGCCATCAAATGGCCCACCAGATCTTTGCGCATGGCCATGATCTGTCCCAACACCGAGGAACGTTGTGTCGGAATCGTCTTGTAGGGGGCGGTGCCCGATCCCATCGGCGGCGAGAGTTCTGTGGCTTGATCGTCCATATCAGATACCTAGTTAAAGCTGATTCTCACCCCGCCAAAGTAGCTGCGCGGCATGCCGGGACTCTGGAATCGATTATCGACGCCCGGGGCATTGGAATCCGCATCGGGCGGCACGCCGGGTGCACCGACACCGGTGGGATCGCTGAATAAACCAAGAGTGGAGTAGCGCTCGTCGAAGAGGTTTTGCACATTGGCGAAAATTTCGAATCGTTTGTTCAGTCGATAAGATGAGCGCAGGCTCACGACATGATAGCCCGGCAACTGGGGATTTTGATTGGACTCATCGCCGCGGTAGAACGAATCGGTCGCCAGCACCAGCGAGCCGCCCACCGACCACTGGGGCGTTAGAGAATAGTCGGCGCCGAGTTTGACGCGGCTCAAGGGGATGAGCGGAAGCCGATTGCCGGGTAGCACCTGGATGTCGCCGTCAGCGTCTTGGAAAGGGTTCGACGGTGAATTCAGCAGCAGCGGCGAACGGAAGGTCGCGTCAACATAGCTGTACTGCGCATAGACGGACCAGTCTCGAGCCTGGTAGTTCAAGCCCGCCTCGAATCCCTGGCGTCGGGTGGCGCCGATATTCTGAAAGAAACCCGTGCTCACCGATGTGGCAATCCCGTAAATGTCATCGCTCGAATTCGTTCTGAACACGCTGGCATTCCAGGAGAAGCGTCCTTGTGCAGCGGGCATCTGCGGGCGGCCACGCAAACCCAATTCCACGGTGCGAGCAATCACCTGCCGTAAGTTCGGCGGATCGCCGGCTAGGCTCGAGGGCAGCAGGCAGGGCCGCGCCGGGTCCGAACATTCGATCTCACTCGCTGTCGGCGCACGATTGTTGGTTGAATAGCCTGCGTAGGCAGTGAGCGTGGGCAGCAGCTTGTAGGTGGCGCCGAGCGCGGGATTGAAGTGTGTAAATCGGTTGTTGCCGTTCAGGGCCGTGCCCAGCTGATCCGACAGGTCTATTTTTGCAATGTTGTAGCGGCCGCTGGCGGTGATCGACAGCTGCGAAGTTACATCGAAGGTGTCGGTGAGGTAGAAGCCGTAGTACTTGTTATTGGCATTCAAGTTCACGGGAGTCGCTGAGAAATCCGTTCCCTCGGGCGTGTTCACCAACAATCCCGACGGCAGCACCGTGAGTGACGCGTCCAAAACCCCGACCTCGGTCCCGGAGAAGAAATTCGTCTCCGCCGTGTCGAAGGTGGCGCCGATGGCAAAGTTGTTGCCATGCCCGAGAATCGGCCGACGTTCAGTGAGCTGCAATGATGCGCCCCAACCGCTCGAGCGGATACGTTCGAAGTCGTTTTGCCCAATGAGCCGCGTGCCGCCGTTCGAGATGTCCGGAATCGACCCTCCGGCAGGGTTGCTGAGCGGTGTGACGCCATCGCCTTGGCACAGAGCTCCTGCGGCTGCGTCCTCGGTGCAGGCGGTGAAGTCGCTGTTGTCGCCGTTGGCGACCGATTGCCGGTAATTCCTCGAATACAAGACGCTTTGCGCCGCAAGAGTCTCGCTCAGATCGACTTGCGTGCTCAACGTTACGAAGTCCAGACGGTTGAAGTTATTTTGCGGCCCGGTGAATACGTTTTGCGTATTGATGGCAAGCGATTGCACAGGCGCTGCGCCCTGACCGAACAGCTGATTGTCAGCCCGTGTATAGCTCAAATCGATGCTGGCGCCGGCTGGGTGAAAGCTCACGTCCATGTAGTATTGACGCACCGAGTCTTGCGAGAACAAGCGCCAGCCATCCTGGTTCAGCAGTCTTGCTGCTGCGTAGATACCAAAGACGCCGTTGTTGGCGCCGAACTCCGCGGCGCCCTGGCGTTGGTTGAAGGATCCGCCGGACAATTCTCCGTCGGTCCCCTGAAAGGTGAATCCGTTTTTCATGGTGACGGAAACCGCGCCGCCGAGCGCGTTCAACCCGAATAGCGGGTTGGAGCTGACGATATCGACACGGCTGATGGCAATATCAGGAAACAGATCCCAATTGACCGTATCGCCGAATGCTTCGTTGATCCGCACGCCGTTCTGGTAGACCGCCAAGCCTTGCGGTGTGCCCAGTACGGGTGATGCCTCAAAGCCCCGATACAGGATGTCGGTCTGAAAAGCGTCAGCCATCGTGTCATTGATATTCACGCTGCCGAGTCGAGTGCTCAAGCCGTTGATGAGGCTCGAGGTGCCGTCCTGCCGCAAATCAGCGGAGGAGAGGGTTTGCACATTCCCCGGTACCTTATCCACGTCCACGCTCATTCCCGGCACCGGCGTCGTCCCGACCACCACGATTTGTTGCGGGTTCTGATCCGCTTCATCGGACGCCCACGCCGGTAGGCCGGAGCCGATGCTCGCCAAGCCTGCAAGCACCAACGCCCAATAGCCCGGCTTCGAAACAGTACAGATTTCGCTCATTTTTTCTGCGGATTCGTTGGCTGCGATGTTAGCTGATCTTGGCGGCGCAGCAGTACGGGCTCAATTCCGGCAAGTGAGGCAATATCGTTTAGGCATGGCCATATATCCGGCAGCGACTATGCTGACGAGCCGGATGCCCGGATAATAGGAGCGATGGCTACCATAGGAACAGAACGGGTATTGACGGTCCATCATTGGAACGAGACCGTATTCAGCTTTACCACCACACGCGACCAGGCTTTGCGCTTCGAGAACGGTCATTTCGTCATGCTCGGACTGCGGATTGATGAAAAGCCCGTCATGCGGGCTTATAGCATCGCCAGTGCAAATCACGAGGAGCATCTGGAGTTTTTGAGCATCAAGGTCCCCGATGGGCCGCTGACCTCGCGCCTTCAACATATCAAGCCCGGCGATGAAGTTCTCATCAGCCGCAAGCCGACCGGCACGCTGCTGTTGCACGATTTGAAGCCGGGCAAGCGTCTCTACCTCTTGAGTTCGGGCACCGGCCTCGCGCCATTCATGAGTCTCATCAAGGATCCGGAGGTTTATGAGCGATTCGAGAAAGTCATTTTGGTTCATGGCGTGCGCTACCGCAGTGAACTGGCCTATCGGGATTACATCGAGTGGGAATTGACGCACCATGAATATCTCGGTGAGCCGGTACGGGAGAAGCTGGTTTACTTCCCGACCGTCACGCGCGAACGGTTTCGCTACCAGGGCCGCGTCACCGCTTTGATCGAAACCGGCAAGCTGTTCGAAGACATTGACATGCCTGCCCTGAATCCGGCGGAGGATCGGGTCATGATCTGCGGCAGTCCCGCCATGCTGGCCGATCTGTCCGCCATGCTGGATGCGCGAGGATTCAAGATCTCGCCCCACGTGGGCGAGCCCGGCGACTATGTCATTGAGCGCGCATTTGTCGCCCGGTAGGTTCACGGCGGGCCCGCTTATACAGTAGTTCCCGCTCCCGACTACTGGATTTACGCGCGCTTGGTTGACGCGTAAAGTTTGGCGCATGACGCGCAATTTCTTTGGCCATCAGTCGTTCAAGGGCAGGGGCGCTGCGTCCAATGTTCCAGGCCGATTCGATGCGCTCAACCTCGAGCAAACCGATGACGGCTGGTATCAAGACGAGATCGTCGAGAACTTGACCGAAACCGTGCTGCCGGATCGCGCCCGAAGTGTGATCACCTCGAACGATTCGCCGGATGTCGGATTTGAAGTCTCGATAAACCCGTACCGCGGCTGCAGTCATGGCTGTGTTTATTGCTTCGCCCGTCCGACCCACGCCTATCTGGGGCTCTCGCCGGGGTTGGATTTTGAGACCAAGCTTTTCTACAAGGCCGATGCCGTCAATATTTTGCAAGCCCAGCTCGCCAAGCCGAAATACGTGTGCAAGACGATCGCGCTCGGCATCAACACGGACGGCTATCAGCCCCTGGAGAAGCGGCTGGAAGTCACGCGGGGCATCCTCGGCGTGCTGGCACGCTGCCGTCATCCGGTCACCATCGTCACCAAGAGCGCCTTGATCATCCGCGACCTTGATTTGCTGACCGATCTTGCGAAAGACCGGTTGGTGTCGGTGATGTTGAGCATCACTTCTTTGACCAACGATATAAAACGGACCCTCGAGCCGAGGACGGCCTCGCCGCAGGCGCGTTTGCGCGTGATTCAGCAATTGTCCGAGGCGGGCGTACCGGTCGGCGTGCTGGTCGCACCCGTCATACCGGCGATCACCGATCATGAAATAGAGGATATCTTGAGTGCGGCAAGATCCGCCGGCGCCACGCGCGCAGGCTACGTCTTGCTGCGCTTGCCGCATGAGCTGAAGATTCTTTTTCGCGAGTGGCTCGCCGAGCACTATCCCGACCGCGCCAAGCACGTCATGTCGCTCATCAACCAGGCGCGCGGCGGCAAGGACTACGATTCGCAATTCGGCGTGCGCATGCGCGGTACCGGTCCCTATGCCGAACTGCTGCGCACGCGATTCGACTTGGCGAAACGAAAATTAGGCTTCGCGGACTCTGAGGAGCGCTACGACCTCGATACGACCTTGTTTCGCCCACCGCGACCCGACACACCGCAGCTCAGCCTCGGATTCTGATCAAGCCATTTGGGAGACCAGGCCGGTCGGGACAGTAGCTACAGGCCAATGGTTGGTCCTTTCGTGCCGACGCGCTATCCTTGTCGCTCTCCGCTACTATCGCAATCCATATACGAAATGCACCGCATGGAAAGCACTCAAAAATCAGTCATTTCCCCCGGGAAAAAGGCCGCTTCGATCGATCGGAGGCTATCGGTCGCCCCCATGATGGATTGGACCGACCGTCACTGTCGGTTCCTGCATCGCCTGTATGCGCCCCATGCCTTGCTCTACACGGAAATGATCGTTGCCGCGGCCATCGTGCGCGGCGATGTGCGCCAATTGCTCGACCATGACGCGGGCGAGCATCCGGTCGCGCTGCAGTTGGGCGGCTGCAACCCCGCGGAACTGGCCAAGGCGGCACGCATCGGCACCGCCGCCGGCTACGCTGAAATCAATCTGAACGTGGGCTGCCCCAGCGATCGCGTCAAGAACGGCTCCTTCGGGGCCTGTCTCATGCTCAAGCCCGCGTTGGTGGCCGACTGCGTGCGCAGCATGCGCGAGGCCACCCATTTGCCGGTCACGGTGAAGTGCCGCATCGGCATCGATGAGCGCGACGACTACGAGTTTTTCAGTGAATTCGCCGATACGGTGGTGGCTGCAGGCATCGATGCGCTCATCGTGCATGCGCGTGCCGCGATCCTGGCGGGTCTGTCCCCTAAGCAAAATCGCGAAATTCCGCCGCTCAAACATGACTTCGTGCATCGCTTGAAGCGCGAACGCCCTGAATTGACCGTGATCTTGAACGGCGGACTGTCCGACGGCGCGGCGGTCAGCGCGCACTTGAGCGAGGGCATCGACGGCGTCATGTTGGGGCGGGCTGCCTATCATGGTCCGGCATTGCTCGCCGAACTGGAACGCGGCCTCATCAACCCCGCCTGGCCGATTCCGGAGCCCTGGCAGATCGTCGAGCGCATGGTTCCCTATGCAAAAGCCTGCGCGCAGCGGGGCATGCGCTTGCACTCGATCACGCGCCATATGCATGGTGTGATGGCGGGCCGCGAGGGCGCTCGGGCGTGGCGGCGGTTTCTCTCCGAGGTCGCGGCGCGCCCGGAAGCGGCTCCGGAAACGCTGTTTTCGGCTTTGCCCATCATAAAACAGGGCATCGCTGCATGAACACCCTAAGCGGGCTCGACCTACAATAAGTATAATAACGTTGGCAATGGGCAAAGAAATCGAAGTCGCCATCCTATTTGCCGATGTCGTCGGCAGCACCAAGCTCTACGAGCTGCTGGGGGATGTGCGCGCGCGAGACATGGTCGGCATTTGCATCGACGTCATGCGCGCGGCGACCGAGCAGAATCACGGTACGGTCATCAAAACGATGGGCGATGAGGTGATGGCGACCTTTCCCACGGCCGACGATGCTTTGAATGCCGCCGCACAGATGCAGCGACAGATCACCTCGCATCCTCAGCTCAAGGTCGACGAACAGACCGTTGCCATCCGCATCGGCTGCAACTTCGGT
>DATHFW010000165.1:0-2026 GCA_035317945.1 Steroidobacteraceae bacterium
GCAGCGGATCGTCTTATTGCTGCCGACGCGCTCGAAGCTTCTCTCCTGCAATACCCGCAGTAACTTGACCTGCATTTGCAGCGACATGTCGCCGATCTCGTCCAAGAACAGGGTTCCGCCCTCGGCGAACTCGAAGCGGCCGAGCCGGGTCGACAATGCGCCCGTAAACGCACCTTTTTCGTGGCCGAACAATTCGCTTTCCAAAAGATCGGCAGGGATGGCGCCGCAGTTCACCGGCACGAAAGGATGGGCTGCGCGACCGGATAGTTCGTGAATGTGGCGCGCCACCATTTCCTTACCGGTGCCCGATTCTCCGAGAATCAGCACATTGGTATCGAAGGGCGCGACTTGCTCGATCAGCCGGTGCACGGCCCGCATCGCCTTCGAGGCGCCGCTGGGCCGAAAGCGATGAGCGCCCGGCTGCGTGGGATGGCCGCTGCGCACGTTCTGCGCCTGCTGCAGGACGGACGACAGCCGGCGTTGTTTGACCGGTGTTTCCAACTGAAACCACGCCAAGTCGCCGCAGCTCTCGGCAATCTTCGGCAGACCATCGGCGCTGATGCAAATGACCGGCAGCGGCTGGCGCATCCCGCGCAGCAGCGCGACGAGTTCGGAACCCAGCGCGGTCACGGTTTCACGGCGCGCGATGACCGCTAGGCAATCCGGCATGTTGCAGTGCGCCGACTGGCGCAATTCAGTCAAGTCACGTACGTGGATCGGTTCTAAATCCAAGAAGTGCAGCAGGGCCGAAAGCGCGGTTGCCTCCGAGTCTGAGGGTTCGATCACAATCACTTTGGGGTCAACCACGACGCGGGACTCCTTCCCAATTATTAAAATGTGACGGAGCTCACAAATCTCGGGTTCCGTCTTAACCTTTGCTCCTAACCCTTTGACATTGTTCAATCAATGTTGAGTTCGCGGTCATACTAACTGAAGAACTTGAGAAAAAAGCAGTTGGCAAAGCCCCGTAACGGGCGTAGGGACATCCCTTAAAAACACCTGCGGTCTTTGTCCGTGGCCTAGTCGCCGAAAACTAATGCGCGGCGAGTCGGGCGCCCGCCACCAGGCGTCGATGGTGCCGGAAAATGAGCTTCTCCAGCATGTCCACCACCGCATCGCTCAAGCCCATGAAACGCAATTGCGTTACGCGCGAATCTTCAATAATGCGTTCGCCGGCAACCACACAGGGAATTCTCAAAGGTTGAGGTAGCGCAGGATTGATATAGATCGAGAGCTGCCCGGTGCCCCCCGTGGGAGGGGTGTGTTCCCCAAACCACTCCAAAGCGTGCGAGGACAGGCGCACTCGCTCCGCGGGAGGCAGACCGCTGCTGCGCAGCGCCAGCTCGGCCGTCAGGCGCAATAAAATATTGACCTTGTACTCGAGGCGCTGCAGCTCATGCAGCAACGCGGGGGATTCGTCCTTCAGTGCTTCATGCACCCGCACCTCGTCCAGGGAGGACTCGGCGCCGAGCAGTTGGTGGTTGTCGGTATTGAGGCGTGCCAGCGCCAATCCTTCCGCAAGCGGGCCCGGCGTCCATCCCACCGGGAGCGACTCTTCGAATATCAGACCATCGCCGAGAAATGGCTCAGGCATGGCTCCTAGCCCTTTTGATTTGACTGTGCTTAGCGCTGCAGCCGAATACCGGAGTACGCAGCGACAGCCCGCCGGCCGACCGCGGCCATATCCATATCGCGACCCTTGCTGCGCCGTTGATGCTCCAACAGGCCGATCGTCCGGTCATTTATCTGAGAGATTTGTTCAAGCAAGGCCTGGTCAGCGGCATTCACATGCTTCACTTCGAGGCGAAAGGACTTTAGCAGCTCCAATCGCTCGGCGTCGAGCAGCTCCAAAGTCTGCAGGTTTGCTTGTTCGGCCGCCGCCAGCATTTCCTGGGAAAGAGCCAGTGCGCGGGCCAGACCTGAATTTATTTTGACTTCCTTCATCGGGTTTCGACGATCTGGTCCCAGCCGGTCTTCACCTTCTGGATCAGCGAGCCTACTTCCGCGACGATATTCGCATCGTTGG
>DATHFW010000166.1:0-11101 GCA_035317945.1 Steroidobacteraceae bacterium
AACAAGTGAAACGATCATCGAAATCCTAGGACCACCATGAAAAAAATATTACTACTTGCACTCGCGGCTGCGGGATTTATTACGGCAGGTGCTGCGGGCGCGGCCGGCGCCGCTGGTGCGCTCTCCGCCCAGGATAACTTCGAGATTCAACAACTCTACGCCCGCTACAACATCGCAATCGATGGCGGGGATGGTGAAGCGTGGGCGTCGACTTTTACGCCGGACGGTGTTTTCAATCAGTTTGTCGGGCACGATGCGTTGGTCGGATTTGTAAAAACGTGGCGTGAAAAGCTCAATGGCGCGACGCGCAAGCATTGGAACAACAATTTGCAGATCACCGGCAATGCACAAGAGGCCTCAGGATTCGTGTACTTGATGCTGGTCGATTTCAGCACCAAACCGGCGAGCATTTTGACGACCGCTACCTACACCGATAAATTGGTCAAGACCAAGGACGGTTGGCGGTTCACGAAGCGCACGACCAAGGGCGATGTGGCACCGGCTGCACCTGCGCCCGCGAGTGAAACTCCGCCGAAGTAAAGAATCTCGGGCTTCAGGAACTGGGCGTACATGGCGAAATTATCGACGTTGGCAATCGCGCTGATCGTGACCGTGAGCGGTTGCGCGACGTCGTCTCAAACGCTGACAGGCTCGCCCCGCGCGCCGCTATTGCCAAGCGATGTAAGGGTGTACACGCAGGCGCCTCAGAGCTTCGAGGAAATTGCGGTTCTTAACGCATCAAGAAAAAGCGTGTCGAGCGCGGGTGGCGAGCGCGCCATCGACAAGATGATTGAAAGCATGAGGTCTCAAGCCGCTCAGTTGGGAGCGAACGGGCTGCTGCTGGAGGATTTCTCCGACTCGAATCCGGTAGCCGTGGGCACCGGCGTGGGCACGCAGACCTACACGCACAATGCTTCCATCGACATTGGCGTTGGCGGCTTCCTGGGCGTGGTTAAAAAGGCAGCAAAAGCCAGGGCGATATTCGTTGCCTCCCAGCACTAGAGAATAATATCTAGTCGCGAATCACGCAGGGCGGCGGTGTGCCGTCGCGGCACAGGGGAGCACCTTGATTTCGCGGGGTCGATCCTTCGCTATCCTCGTGCGGAATATTGCCGCCGTTACCCAAGCATCCGGTCACGCAAGCTGCAAGCAAAACAGTGATGATGAGCTTCAAGATCAGTCCTTTGCGCCGGCGCGCGTTCGGCCACGGGCAACAGCAAAAGCATGCGCGTCGCCGGTGTTTCGGTATAGTGGCTCGTCCCTCCAGCGCGCGTCAGGCAACCTCCTACATTCATGAAGTCCAATCGAGACAGCTCGGGCTCCGTGCTTTTGACCGCGGCCATGCCCGGGCAGGAACCGATCCTTCAAAACCTCATGCAACTGTATACGCATGATTTTTCCGAATTTTGGGCCGGCACCGGGCGAGGCGACTTGAATCCCGACGGTCGGTTCGAGGCCTATCCCTTGAGCGAGTATTGGTTCCGGCCAAACTGGTCGGCATTGTTCATCTGGCGCAATCAGATCCTTGCCGGTTTCTCCCTCGTCAATGACAGCACTCATTCCGGACTGGCCGCCAACCGAAACGTCGGGGAGTTCTTTATCTTAAGAAAACATCGAGGGCAGGGCGTTGGGCAAATCGCCGCGCAGCACATCTTTTCTTCGCAGCCGGGATCCTGGGAGGTCGCGGTAGCGCGAAAGAACGTGCAGGCTCGGGAATTCTGGCGTAATACCATACTAAATGCGGGCCGGGCAGCGGACGTTCAAGAACTGGATGTGCGAAGCGCGGAATGGAACGGGCCTATCTTCCGATTCGAATGGCGTTGATTAGATATGCGAGGAAAGAGACATGACTGCGCATCCCCATCGAAGTCTCGTTGTTTTAGCACTGGCGCTGATTGGCGCGATTGCCCTCGCGGGCGATGGAGTGAATTTCAAACTCACCAATGACGGAATCGTCGATATTTTCGTCACCGTGTATGACATGAGCACGAAACCCAAGTCGGTCGTGGTCGACCATCAACGAATCAATGGGTTTACGACGATTCCGGCTGCGGCGAGTGCCGACGCGACAGGCCGAGCCAATATCACTTGGACGGCCATTAGCGTCGATAGCCGGGACCGGCGCTGCGGTCACGCGGCGCAGAGGGGTCTGGATAACGACGCGTCCGTCAACGTGCACGTCGATTCGGACTGTGCCCCGTAACGGTGTCTAACCCCATGATGAAAGGATCGGCCGCGCTCACGCGCTAGGCGTAGGTATCGATGATGGTCGATCGAGTGCCGCCACCCCAAAAATCTTGCGTGCGGGCGTACTCATTCGCCGCGTTAAATGAGAAGCCGCGGGACGAAGATAGATAGGTGGAACGGTCTAACTGGTTTTGGCTGGCAGTCAAAAGCGTCATTGAGGGAGAACCCGAATCACCCTGCGCGAGCAGCATGGTATTGTCGGCACGCGTGGCGACTATCGTCAGGCGCGGTCCCCCAGGGTCGCTCGCCGCTGAACTCACAGCATCACGCCGCGGAATGGCTTCTCCCGCCAGGATCAGCGTCTGCTTGTCGGAGTTCACTCTCACGGTAGGTTTTTAAAAGCACTCATTGCTTAAACCGAGGCTAAGACCTTATCAGACCTCGGCATTCGGTACGCGACTCATCGCACGGACGTGGCAGAGACCCTAGGGGATTTCTTTTATAAGACAGCCACGTTTCTGGATAATAAGTCGATATATATCATATCGTTATAATATATTCTGAATGTCAAACAGAGCTTCAGTTTGTTCCGGCCGTGGATTCCACCACATTGGCGATCTGGGGCGCGCTCATAGCGTCCGGCAGATTGGACGGTAGCCAAACGGCGGTATGCGCAATCTGGCCGAGCGATGGACCGCCGGCTGCATCGCCGATCGCAACATAAAATACTTCAGGTCGATGCCGAGATGCCTTGGGCAATAGCTTGACGAAAAAGCTCGTCGAGTTCTTTCCCTTGGGAAACGACTGAGTCACCTTGGTTTGCTGCACGTAATCGACGCCGGGCTTCGCGGAAGCCGCTTCGGTCCACCAGACAAAAGGAGCATCGCCACGCAGCCCTGGCGAGCGATGCACACGAATCTCCGCAAATCGCTCGCCCGGGCGAGCCTCGTAGTCGCTGGCTGAAACCGTTAGGGGGTGATTCGCTTGAGACAACAATCTCGTACGACTGCCGTCTGGGGTCGCTTTGCCGAACGCCGGCGATTGCGCGACGGGGGCCGGCGAGGACGGAGAACCGGTGATCGAGTCTCGAACGCTGCGCTCGACGGTGCTCGAGCTTGTGAATGGTTCCTCGGCCGGGCCCACGTTTGCCGCAACCGACGAATCGGTCTCACCACCCACTCTACCGCCCGGTGCCAAGCGAAGGAATAAAATGCAGCCAACCACCGTCACTGCCAACAGGGTCAAGACTGCAGAAGCCTTGAAGGACGACGCCCCTGGAGGGCTGGGAAGCGCGGGCAGGAGATCTTTAGAGCTGGGCAATCGCTGCACTTCGAGGCTGTCAGGGTTCAATCGCTTGAACCATTCGGACACCGATATCGTGCGACCCGCGCGATGCGACGACAGGCCCTTCGCCAGGGTTTGCCATTGCCTGCGGCTCAATCCCGAAGGCCTGGTCGCAATGATGCCAAGGTCACGGGCCTCATTGGCGCGGCGGCGCAGAAAGGGATGCGTTCCGGTCAGTAACTCGTAAGCGATGCACGCGAACGAATAGAGATCGTCACGGCGGTCGGCCGCCCGGCCCGCCAGAATTTCGCAGGAAGCATAAGCGGCAGTTGCCGATCGCGAGCCCAGTTCGCGCGGGCTCGGGGCGGCTCTGCTGAAAATGCTCGAGGAACCGAAGTCGAGTATTCGAACTTCTCCCGATCCGGTAATCATTATGTTTTGCGGCTTCAGGTCCGCGTGTACGACGTCGCGGCCATGTGCGTGCTCCAATCCGGAGGCAATTTGTCGAATGATTGCCCAAGCATGCGGGCGATGCATCGGCCGCCCGGCCAAGCGGGTCATCACCTTGCTCAGGAGTTCGCCTTCCAGCAATTCCATCGTGAAAAAATCGATGTCGCCATCACGATCTAGTTCAAATACGTTGACAATATTCCCGTGCGAAAGCATTTGTGCGCAGTAAAGCTCACGTTGCAACGATTCAATCATGGCTTCCCGACCATGGGGTACGGCGTGCAGAATTTTGATTGCCACGTACTGTTGCGAGGCCGGCAGGCTCGAGCGGAATCGATCGAGTGCCTTGAAAACGGTGCCTCGGCCGCCGCTTCCCAGGCGCTTCTCAATGACGTACCTGTCCCGCAGAACGCGCCCGATTTCAACGGGCGAGGGAGGAGGGCCGCCGAACACGACGCAAGAGGTGCAGATTCGGGCTAAATCGACCGTTTGCTCGTTGGAATTCGGGCTGCGTTCTGCGGCGATTTTCGATTCCAGGAAATGAACCAGATCAAGCGACACTTCCCCGCGGCTTTGCATGCGATTGAGCACAGCCATAATTTTCGGCTTTGAATCGGGCACCGCTCGGAGTTGGACGGCGATGGCGTCGATGAACTCACTTTCGCTGCAATTACCCCGTACGGCCTCAACAAACTCAGCCTCGTTGCATTTGCCGCTCAGCAGCTCGCCCAGACACCGTTGCAACTCATGGTTTAACTGAGCGTACGCGTGAGTCAGGTCGGGGCGTTCATTCATAAGCAAACTTTCTCT
Organism: Steroidobacteraceae bacterium; assembly: GCA_035317945.1. Classification (GTDB taxonomy): domain Bacteria; phylum Pseudomonadota; class Gammaproteobacteria; order Steroidobacterales; family Steroidobacteraceae; genus Bog-1198. The sequence continues at coordinate 4,732 of DATHFW010000166.1, forward strand.
AAGGCGCGAAACTTCGACCGATCGCTGCCTCAAAAACGAGCAACAACCGCGGTACGGTCCTTCAATACGTCCGTGGTGCACCTGTGGCGACTATGGTGCTGCTTCGGTCCTGTGTATGTCAGATAACGCCGCATTCGCGTTATCCTGTTTACCCTCGACTCAAGGCGTTGACGTCGAATGGCGACAGCCTTGACTAGGCGTGGGAGTACGCCATGGCATGGCGGGACGGCTGAGGGATCGGCATGACTCGGTCGCCCCAGACCTTTCTCAGCGCGATTTGCGCTTGCTTGGCCGGCATCGGCCTCCCTAGCAGGTATCCCTGAGCCCGCGGGCAACCCAAATCGATCAACATTTTCAACTGTTGTTCGGTCTCGACCCCCTTGGCGACGACATCGACTCCAAGTTCTGTCCCCAGCGAGACGATCAGCTTCGCGACCCCCGCGCTTTTTGGGTCGAGATTCATCCTGTGTATCAGGGATTGGTCCAATTTCAGGCGATCCACCGGCAGCCTGGAGAGATAGCTTATGCTCGAGGTGTCGGTCCCGAAATCATCCATGGCGATTCGTACCCCGAGTTTCTTCCATTGTTTCAAGCAATCGATGGTGCGATCTGGATGCGCAATGAGTACGCTTTCTGCGACTTCCAGTTCTAGTTGCTTCGCGGGAAAACCGGATTTTTGAAGACTGCGTCCGAGGATGGCGCAGAAGTCCTCGTCCATCTGCAGGGCTGAGACATTTAACGATAATGTCGTGCGCTGTGCTTCGCGACTGCACCACGCATAGGCGGTTTCGCACGCGGATTGGAGCATCCAAGCGCCAAGGGAGTGAATGATACCCGCGCGTTCTGCGATCGGAATGAAAACCGATGGCGAAACGCTCTCGCCGGAACAAAGAACCCACCGGGCTAGCGCCTCGACGCCGCAACCGCGTCCGGTCTTGAGGTCGAACTGGGGCTGATAGTGCACGCTGAGCGCGTGTCGCTGCAATGCATCGCCGAACTCTGCCACGAGGCGCGCCTCAGCCGGTTTTTCATCGGCTGACGTGTGCAAATGCGATGCGTGACGGCGGTGCAAATTTGAATCGCACTCCTCGACATTCGCAGGATGCCTGGCAATTGTGTCGAGGATGCGTTGGACGGTGGCGGCCGCGTCCGCTGGTCGGCACGGATTGGGCAAGACCACTAAGAAGTCATCAGCGGCAATTCGTACGATCGAGCCGTATCGGACAACCGTCGTTTGCACATCGCCGCCGGCAGGAGCGGGCAGTTCGTCGCCCTGCGCACGGTTGCACACTTCGTCTGGAATCCGGGCGCTTTCCAGATCCACGGCGATCAATGCGACCGCCGCACGGTACTCGCGCTGGCGAGCGGTCAGACAGCCGATTAGATCATCGAGGTGCACCAGCCTCGGCAGAAGGCTCCAAGAATCAAAGTAGGCCAACCGATGCAGACTGCGATCCGAACGGGTGTGACCCGATGTCGAGCCGCCGGCAAGCCAGTGGGGCATGGGCGAACACTGATCCTTTGTCGCGCTCAAAACGGTAACCAGCGATCGTTCGCACGACCCGTCGAGTAAGCGGCAGGCGCTGGTATTGGCGTGGCTGATCCAGCCGTCCGCGTTGCTGATGACCGCCGGCTCCGCGCTCGACTCTAAAACGGCCGAGAATGCCATTCGCAAGTCCGCAGAGTCCTGCAGCTGCGGTTGACGTTGGAGTGGCGCTGCCGCTGCCGGGCATGCCGCCGGCGGCTGTGCCCCAGAAATGCTTGATAAGAGAATGACCGGCGTTTGCGAACAAAGCAGACGCAAAGTTTCGACCAGCCCGTGACTCGAATTTGCCGCGATGTCGTCGCTGCACAGCACAATGTGCGGGTGAAATTCCGCGGTAACCTGACTCAGGTCGCGCGCCGATGCGACGCGCTGGGAAGTGAACTCCAGATGATGGTCTCTGAGCAATTGGGCTGCAATTTCGTGGTCGGCCTGACGCTGCTCGACGAAAACGACTCTAAGTGGGTCCTGCACCGCGTACTCCCTGTTCCATTCAATGGCCTACAAGCGGCTAAAGCGCTTGTCATCAGGGGAGCCTAACGAAGCGGGATGGGGGAGGCTGTAGGGAGAACTTGACACATGGCATCGAGCACCAAGCGTTCGCCATGAAATACGCAAAGAATGCGGATGGCATCACATGACCGGCGCTGCAGAAACGAGGCTTGGAATATGCGTTGCTGCGGTGCAATCGCAATATTCGGACGGTAACCGTTAATTTTGGGGCGCGAGGACGCACCAAGCGGCAAAAACCAAATAAAGCGCCGCGCCAATACCCAAATAAATCGTTTCCATAGTGGCTCTCTATAGATTGTGGATGATGCTGCTTTTCCGGCCGAACTGGAGTGCAATGCTGGGTCATGGGCTCCCGGTCGTCCGTCAGCAACGATCGACATTGCGTGTCAGAAAACTCGGACTTTTCGGCCGCCATGCACTTGCTTCAGTGCGCGCCCTGGTCCAGAGCCGCGACCTCGGCGGCGGTGATCAAGTCTGTGTGCCTATTGCCGAAGTGCGTGCGAACGTAGTTGGTCACGGCCGCTATTTGTTCCTCGCTCAAGGTTGCCGGCGGACCGCCGAATCCGATCGCATGCTTGGCGCCAAACGCCGGCATGTTGCGCCGCCCCAGCAGTATCGTCAGCGCCACGTACTGCCGCGATGCCAAAGTGCGGTTGTTTGCGAGCGCCGGAAAGCGCCCAGCGCCGACTGCTCCCTGGCCATTCTGCATATGGCACCCCTGGCAGATATGTTCGAAGATTTGCCGGCCATCGCCGGTACTCAAAATCGCGGGGTCAAAAATACCGGCGGAGTCGGCATGCGCCGGCGTATTGACGAGGGCAACGGACGCCAGCGCGAGCCAAAAAGCCAGGCCGGCTCCCAAGCAGCTCGCAGCGGCCAGATATAGTTTGAGCGCTTTCATGCTACGGCTCCTGCCGCGAGGGCGCGCCGGTGCAGCCGGTCTATCACATCGAGCGCGGAGGTGACGGCGCCTTCCTGCCAGGCCGGCAAGTAAGAGGCGTGTTCTCCCGCGAGGACGATGCGGCCGTCGAATGCGCACAGATTGTCGTAATGTTGAGCGCGCGTCGCCTCTGTCCACAGGCCGAAGCAACCCATCGCGAAGGGTGCGCGATGCCAGGCGACCGCGATTCCGTTGTCAAACTCCTCGCGGTATTGCGGATGAATGTTGCTCCCATGCTCAACGGCCTTCGCAACGCGCTGTGCCGCTGTCATGGACGTGAACTCCATTGAGGTCAGCATGTCCCAAATATATGCACCCAGCAACACACCCTTGCCGTCGCCGAACATTCCGCTGCTCGGATAACTGATCTGACCGATCGGCAAGTCGGTATACGTCACTCCGCCGTAAATTTGCTCGTCCTCTTCCCAGAAGCGGCGCTTGAACTGCAAGCCGACTTTGACCGAGGTAGCATAAGGAACTGCGGCGATCGCTGCAGCCATCGGACCGCCAACATTCATTGGTATCTGGCCGAGGATTGACAGGGGAATAGTGCAGACGCACCAGTCTGCCTCCACAGTCTGCCGGCTGCCCTTCCCGGCGGTATCCTCATAAGCGGCGCGGACACCATGCTCGTCCTGATGGATGTCGACGACCTTGGCGTTGTAGCGGATCAACGGCGCCAGCTCGCGCGCAAATGCCTGGCCGACCTGGCCCATGCCGCCGACCGGCTGGAACATCGTCGTCTGAAAATCGTACAGTTCGCCAAATGGCAGCGCGCCCCACAGACCGGAGTCGAGCAGATCGCGCAGGCCGATGGGTTCCGAAAACTGCGGCCGCGCACTGAGGCCGCCGCCCGGATCGCGCTCGAAGCCGCGCCGTTCACTGCTTGCGTCGCCTTTCACATATTTGAAATTCCGATCGAGGGCTCCCCAGAACCGCAACGAGTCGAGCAGCTTCGCCCGATCTTCGGCAGTCACGTCGGCATCGAGAGAGTCGCTTCGAGTCGCTTTTGTCAGCAGTTCGGCGACGTGGCCATGGTAGTCAGCCTTGACGGCGCGCAAACGCTGCGGCTTGCCGCCGAACGCCTTGCGGCTATGCAGGTACGCGTTGTAGTTAATTTGCACGAAGGGCTCGAGCGCGACGCCGAGCCGCTTACAGTAGCTGAGCATTCCTCGATGGTGATACGGCAGGCGCCAGGGACCAGGGTTGATGTAATGGCCTGGATCAAAACGACACTCCTGCGTATCGCCGCCCAATTCGGTGTATCGGTCGCCGCCGCGGAGCGTCCAGTTGCGCCCGCCGGCCCGTCCGTTGTACTCGAGCACCTGGACACGGTAGCCGGCGTTGCGCAACTCGTAGGCGGCCACGAGTCCGGCAATACCAGCGCCAAGCACGAGGACCGAGGCGCCCTTTGGCGCGGCGCTCAGCTGAATCGGGCGTGTGAAATTGCTTTCAGCGGCAAAGCCGAGACTGTGCATCGCCTGGTACATTGCAGTGCTGCCGGCGCTCCATCCGATCATCGTCAACAACCGACGCCGCGAAATCGATCTCTCTGGATCTTTGCTCATGCTATTTCCCGCGAGAAACGCCGGCCCTCAGGAGGATGTCAAGCTATCCCGCTTATCTTGTAGTACCAGTGGCGGGAAGCATAAACGAAAGCGGCGGTATTCGCCGTCTAATCGGCCATTGTGAACAGTGAATATCGCGCCAGTGCTACTCTGCTCAGCATTCCTTTACGCCACCGCAGAGCGAGCGATGTGATGACGATCCATGCACCCTATCCGATCGGTACGCCCGGACTTCCCTGGGGCGAAGCGGAAGTGGCTACCTGGCTATCAGGGCAGACCGTCAAGCGCAGTTATGAAGCGGACGTGCTGCGCATGATCGAGACCCTGAGTGCGCGCTACAACGTCGTGCAGTATGGCCGCCTTGATTATCAGCCCGAAAAATACCCCCTGTTCGCAATCAAGAGCCGCGGCTGGCGCGACGCGCTTCCGTGTGCGTTGGTGACAGGGGGCGTACATGGCTATGAAACCAGTGGCGTACACGGGGCATTGAGGTTTGTCGACAAGCACGCGGCGATCTATGAAGGTCGCGTCAACCTCATCGTAGCGCCGTGCGTCAGCCCCTGGGCCTACGAAGTGATTCACCGCTGGAACATGCATGCGGTCGACCCGAACCGCTCATTTCGCGAGGACAGCCCAGCTGACGAATCGGCGGCGCTCATGCGCCTGGTCGCGCCTTTCCGCGATAGCGTGCGCGTGCACATTGATCTGCATGAGACCACCGATACCGATGAGTCCGAGTTTCGCCCGGCGCTGGCCGCTCGCGATGGCGTGGCGCATGAGCCGGGTGAAATCCCCGATGGCTTCTATCTGGTCGACGATAGCGAGCATCCGCAACCGGAGTTCCAGCGGGCGGTGATCGCGGCGGTGGCAAAAGTCACACACATTGCGTCGGCGGATCGCCACGGCAAGATCATCGGATCGCCCATGGTCGCGCCAGGCGTCATCAACTATCCGCTCGAGCGGCTCGGCCTCTGTGCAAGTATCACTCACGCACCGTACAAGACGACCACAGAAGTCTACCCCGACAGCCCGCGGGCAACCCCTGAGCAATGCAATGCCGCGCAGGTGGCGGCGGTTTGCGCGGCGATTGAGTTCGCGTTGGCCAGCGCTTCTTCGTAGAGCGCCGCGGCGGGCGGTGGTTGCGGCGTCGATCCCGCTATCTTGCAGGATAGGTCTTGTCGTCACCGGTTCGATCGTTTATCACACGGAACGAGCCATCTTCGCTGGCGCTGAGTTTGATCCAGTGGGCGGTGCTCTCATCGAGATTGGCGATGTGCCCAGCGGTGAAATTCTTCTCACCGGCAGCCTCAGAGCGGTGAAGCTGCCAAACATCTTCAAGCCCAGCCACATGGTGCATCGTGTCGAAAGTCGCCAAGGCGCCGCCTTTTTTCACACCGTTGTTCATGATGGCGACTCGCGGCCTGAAAGCTGCGAATGATGCCGGGTCGGCTACATCCGGTCCGCCATGATGGGCAACCAAGTACACATCGACGGGCCCGATCAAACTTTTCGGACAGGCCAGATCGAACAGCGGCTGACCACTCAAATCACCGACGTCGAGAAAGCGAAACTTGCCAAAGCGAACGAGGATGCCCGTCGAACGCGGATTCTCATAGGGATCGCCTGCCGGAGTCGCCGATTGACCGCAAGCGGCGTTGACATCGCCCGCACCAGCCGCCGGCTTGGTTATGGTGGACCCAGCTGAGCTGACGACGATGGCATCGATGCCCGTGAGCGGCAGGCGATCGCCGGGCCGTGGCTCGATGTGCGGGACCTTGTTGCGAACGGCGAGGTAGGCCAGGAACG
>DATHFW010000167.1:0-2220 GCA_035317945.1 Steroidobacteraceae bacterium
CGCCAAAGTACTTGCGCCATCGCGGAAGGTCCAGGCGACCGACAGCGCAACACCGGCCCCGAACGGTGCAATCCAGCGCCGGCCGCGCCGGCCGCGGCCGGAGTGCTGCAACTCGCTCAAGCAAGCGTCCGCGCGGCCCGCCGGCGGCGGCGGCCTGTCCAACAGCCGCGTGTTGGTGGAATCGACCTCGAACGTGAGATCGAGGGCGCGTAGCTGCTCCAAGCGCCGCGCATCGACTGCCGCGCGGATGCGCCGTGTGTCCAGCAATTCCACGGGATTCGTCAAGCAGTAACCGCGCCGCGCCAGCGCCTGCACCGGAAGACCCAGGGCGCGCAGGCGTTCCACGCCCTTCCACACCGCCGTACGGCTCACGTCGAGTTCCTTCGCCAGCCATTCGCCCGAGTGCAGCCGGCCATCCGCCAGCAGCACCAGCAACATCGGCGGGTCTAGGCGGCTCGCGATCGAAACAGCCATAGCCGCCGCACGCGAGTCTCTTGGCCCGCACGCATGCGGGAGATGTTGCTGCGATGGGTGTAGACGATGAACAGCGCCACCGCCACGCAGAAACCGAGCAGGGGAAAATCGTCCGGCTCCAGCACATAGACGTCGGCGACAAGGGCTATGCCGGACAGCATGGTGGCGAGGCCTACGTAGCCCGTCAGAATGAGCACGAGCAACCAACTGAGGAGCAGCGGCACGACCAAGCGCAGATCGAGCGCCGCAACCACTCCGACCACCGTCGCCGCCCCCTTGCCGCCGCGGAAACCGAACCAGACCGGATACACATGCCCCACGATCACCGCAAAACCGCAGCCAAGCGCCAGCCATTCGCGCGGCAGTTGCGGATCGAGGCCGATCTGCGGCAGCACGGCGCTGGGCAGCCACCAGACCGCGAACAGGCCTTTGGCGATGTCGATGACGAGCACCATGCAGCCGAACAGTTTTCCCTGAGTGCGCAGGGCATTGGTGGCGCCCGCATTGCCGCTGCCCATGCGGCGGATGTCGACTCCGCGAACACGGCCGACAATCAAACTGCCCAGCAGCGAGCCGAGCAGGTAGGCGATCAGGATCTTGACACCGAGTTCCAGCATCCCGTGATTATGGCATCAGTCGCAGGGGCCGGCCCTACTGCCGCCGCGGCAGGTGCAATTCGGCCAGCATGCAGCGCACGCCTCCGCCGCCGATCTGCTCGATGGTGGGTATTGCCACCGGGATCACCTCCGCGTGGGATTCGAGCATGCGCCGCTGAGCCGCATCGAGGCTGTGCCATGCGGTGGTCGACAGCGCGATGATGCGTCGGCCCGGCGGGGCCAATTCCAGCATGTTTGCGGCGAAGTCCTGCATCTGCCGAATCGAGATGTCGAGGATGTCGTGGCCCGCCGCCCGCAATTTGCTGAACACGGCATCACGGTGCCGCTGCTGTGAGATGGCCTCACCGCAGACCACGGCGAACTGCGTGCCGACCGCCATCACCACATTGGTGTGGTACACCGTTTGCGCGGCGGCATCGCAGCTCTCGAAGGTCACGAGCTCGTAGTCCAGTAGTTGCGCGAATTCCCCGAGCACATCCAAGTCGGTGCGCGGCGACAGGCTGGCGTAAGCGACACGGTGCGCCCGATCCAGGACCAGACTGCCCGTCCCCTCGAGAAACTTTCCCTCCGCCTCGCGATGAGTCAGATCCACCGTACGCGAAACATGCAGCCGGCCCTCCTGCACCACCTGCTGCAGAATGTCCTCGCGCCGCTCAAAGCGCCGGTTGGGCGCCAGCATCGGATACAGCGCCACGGTGCCGTCGCAATGAAAGCTCACCCAATTATTGGGGAAAATCGCGTCGGGCTTTGTCGGCAGCAAAGTGTCGAGGGCAATCAACACCTCGACGCCGGCACGCTGCAGCGCCTCCGCCAGGCCGTCGAACTCGCCTTGGACCAGCCCTTGCGTCGCCCCGCCGAGTGCGCCGGCCTCTCGCTGAAAAGTGTTGCTGGCCGCGGTCTGCGGATTGAATCCAAAACTCGCCGGCCGCACCATGAGCACCGCGCCGGCGCTTTGCGGTTCCTGGCCGGATTGATCGGGGGCCGCCATCGCAACCCACTATATCAGAGGCCGATCCGGTAAAATCCTAGTGCTCAAGTCGAAGGGCGGATTTTGGGGTTTGCCGTGCCGGTGTCATTTGCCGATAAATTGCTGGTGGTCGCGCTGGCGGCCCCCGATCAATCCGGCCAG